>NZ_JBBMFA010000110.1:0-23118 GCF_040096265.1 Ruthenibacterium intestinale | reverse complement strand
ATGCTCCGGGTCCTGCCGGTAGTCCAGGCACAAAAAGCACTCTCCGAACACTTCCCCGATGGGCGCAAGCTCCACCGCGGTCGAATCCGGGTCCCTGGTCAGAAACTCCGTCATGGGCGCTTCTACTACCATCAGATCGTACCAGCCCTCATCCCGCTCCTTGTAATCCTCCAACACGCAGAAAAATCGCGTCAGCGCGAACAGATGCCCGATCGCCTCAAAGCTTTTTTCCACCGGCTCCGCGCCGTTGTAGGTTTTCAGAAATTCCCGGTAGTCATCCGGAAACCGGACGCCCCAGTATCGTTCATATCTCTGAATCCGCTCCTCTTTGGGAAGCGGGTAAAGAACAGTTTCCCCTTTTAAATGCAGCATCTTTTCTCTCCTCTCTCACTTTAAAAGTTCCGCCCACATGCCGGGACTTCGCCCGCCGTTGTGCGTTGTAACGTTGTGTATTCCCGAAGGCACCAGCTCCATCAGACCGGGGATTTCCGAGTGGTGCCAGGTAAACCCCTCGAAGGGGCCGCCGACCTGCTCGTTCAGCCACTTGAACTGGCGGGCATTGCTCCATCCCCACATCTCCTTGGGAAGCTGCGCCGTCCGGTACACCAGCCCCGCGGACCGGAAGTCCGCAACGCCGTACCGCATGCCCGGCTGCTTTTTGACTTCAACGTCGGGAATCAGTCCCAGTTCAACAGCCCGAGCCTTGATTTCTCTCTGTTGATAATTTTTAACATTCAAGCCGTCCGGCACATCTTCTTCCCACGACCACTTTTTGTTGGAATGCACATTGACGGCGTAGATCTGGGCGTAGTCGTCCAGAACATCGTCAAAGTTGCCGTTCCTCTGCAGGCAGGCGTCGATGTTTGCCAGCGCCTGCTGTGTCTCCACACTGTCCCACACAGCAGACTCGGGCACACGGTACGTAAACTCTGTACCTGTTTTGATTCCATTATCTGCCAGCCGGCTCTCTGTGTCAAGATTGGATTTTTTCCCAAAAAGCAGCGGGAACATTTGTTCGGCGCCGGTCATGGCCGCGTTCTGCAGCAGGTTCATCCCCTGCTGCATGAGGACCTGCTCGCTGATTTCGGCCGGCGTGAGGCCCTGCGACAGACCACGGGCCACAGTTTCCGGCGTTTGCAGCATCAAATCCGCCGCGGTCTGACTGAGCACCGACGCACCGAACGCCTTTGCCGGTGTGTTGATGAAGGGCGCCAGCGCCGCGGCCGCCCCTTTTTCGACCGCCTTGCCCGGGACTGCATACAGCACGGCATTCCCGGCCAAAGCTCCGGCCGCATAGCCCATCGGCGCCTGTCGCTGCACCTGATCCGCAACGGCCCATCCATCCAGAACGCGCTGTGCTTCCTGCCCGCTGCCCAGCATGGAACTGCCCAGATAAATGGCCGCCTCCGGTGCGCTGGCCATCGTATGGTCAAAGCCGGTTGAGAATGCGTCCAGGTCTTTTAAGGCCATTCCATCGATCATCGTATACAGCAGCGCGGCCTGATACAGCTCGCTGTCCGGCGAAAAATAGTTCAGCACGAAGTGCCGGACTTCCCGATCGTAGACCTCTGTGCCCGGAATCAGTCCCGCCGTCTGCCGTTTCATCGCGATGAGCGTGGCCTGGTCGATGTCTCCCTGTGCGGCGGCCCATGCCTCCTGCCACCGCCGCTCCACTTTTCCCAGCGCTGTTTCTTTCCATCCCGCATCTGTGGCAAAATCGAATCCCAAAATCTGTTCCGGGTCCAGCAATTCCGCCAGCTTGTTCTCGGCCATCTCGCGCAACATAAATTGCAGCCGGTTCAATGCGTGGATCTCTTCGTCGCTCAACCGGGCGTACTCTTCGGCTGTAATGTCATCGTAATCCTTGCACAGAATCGCGTAATTGGGCGACCGACGGAATTCCTCCAGAATTTCCTGCCGATCCAGAGCCAGCTTCCGAAGCCCATCCGGTCCCAGAATCGCCTCCATAACCGCTATCCGATCAGCGGACATGCTCACATCCAGTGCATCGTACCGTTCTTCCAGCTCCCGGATGATTTCCTCTTTCTCAGCCTTCCTCGTCTCGTAGGGCCGGGAATCCTCCGGATCGTAAACAGGCACCGGGACATCGTAGAGGGGATACAGCTCTTTCTTAATCTCCTCCTGTGCGGCCAGGCGGGGATCGTCTTCGGGAATGGAAAACGGAACGTTCCGTTTCTGCTCTCTTTCCTCTATGAATTTCTTTGCCAGCGTCTGCCCCATCTGCTGGTACATCTGCACCTGCGGGTCCGGCGTTGTCGCCCATCGGGTGATTACATCCCGGAACGCCTCGCTGTCTGCCAGCTCTTGCGCCCCCCTGACCAGCTCCTGCCCTGCCTGCGCCGCCGGCTCCGTGGTGGGGCCCCACCAGCGGATGATCTCCTCAGGCCGGATCATCCCCGCCGCCGTCTGCCGATCCGTCTTCGCTCCGTTGCCGGTCTCATCCAGCGGGCGGGCCTGAAACGTCCACGGGGTTGCCTGTTTCCGAACATCCAGTTCCGCCTGCTTCTCCCCGCGCTGTGCCCGGATGTCGTCCAGCACGTCCCACACGTTGGGCTGTCTGCGCGTCTTCTCCCCGTCCTTCGACGTGCGGCTCTTCTCCTCACGCCCGGCCCGGATATCATTCAGCACATCCCACACATTGGGCAGCTTCTGTGCCCGGTCCGAAACGCGGACTTCCTGCGGCGCCAGAGCACTTTCGCCCCGCGCCGCTGTTTTTTTCTCATCCTCCTCTTCCCATGGCCATCGTTTTTTTCGCTTGCGCTTTTCCATCCAACCTCCCCCTTTTGGCCCATTCTAGAAATCGGCCAAAGGGACAAACAAGGCGTTGGATGGGGCACTGCGTGCCGCCTGTGGGGCTATTCTTCAAAGTGGCGCAGCGCCGACCGGTGCAGCCGGTACATGGTCTTGCGGTCCGGCTGACGGCCCGGGTACAGCTGCGCTGTCACCTCCGGCCAGGTCATGCGCCGGTCGTACCGGAAATCCGTGTACCGCAGCCGCAGCACCTCCCGCTCCAGCGGGTCCTCCACCCGGGCAATGGCTCGCTCCACCGCCCGCATGAACCGCCGGTTCGCCCGGTAATCGCTGCCTTCCGGCTCGTCCAGCCGGTCGGCAATGCTGCGGTTCGCCCGCCAGAACCGCTCGTACTGCTCCAGATCCTGCCGGGTCATGGTCTTCCCTCCTTCTTTCGCATACACACGGGCAGCACGCACACCGGCGCGCCGTCCCGCCGCCAGGCACAGTGCCGGTACGGGCAGCGCCGGGCCAGCTCCCGGTCGGTGGGCGGCGTGCACCGGCGCAGCATGCGCACCAGTCGCCGCCGGGGGTCAATGTTCTGATTCATGTGGGTCGCTCCTTTCCTGTATGGGGTGAAACACCGGCGCGGGCCGCGCGGCCAGCTGCGGCCGCAGACGCTGCGCTGCCTGCCACACATCCGCCGCCGTGGGCGGGTACCGGCTCTCCCGCATCAGAAGCGCCAGCGCCCGCCGGGCGTCCCGGGCGGTCAGCTGCTCCAGCGCCTGTGCCCACAGGTCCATGGCCGTGCGCAGGGTGTCGGCGTCCGCGTCTCTGTAGAAAGACGGCCACGCCGCCCGGATCTGCGCCATCAGCTGCTTTACTTCCTGCCTTGTCATACATCCTCCCGCAAAAATGGGTTTTCCTGCGCCGCCGCGCCCCGCCGCTCCCAGGTGCGCAGAGCCGCCTTCCAGTCCCGCATGGGGTTGGGCCCCAGCCGCCAGCCGTTGGCCGTGTAGAAGTCCACAAAGCGCTGGGGGTCCACCGGGCTGCCGCGCCCGGCACAGTACGCCTGTACCTGGGCAAGGGTGGGCGGCGTAAACATCTTCTTCTCCTTTTCCTTCTCTTTCTCCTTCTCCTTTTCCTTCTCCTTGGGGGGCGTTCGGTACCGTTCGGTTTTCGGCCGCCCGCCCAGCGCGCCGTTGCGTCGGTTTCGGCTGCATTTTTCCTCGTAGGAACGAATATCCCGGTCGATCTGCTGACGCATGCCGGGAAAGACGAAACGCTCGTTTCCGCACAAAGGCGACTGCTGCCCTGCGGCGCTGTACCGCAGAAGCGCCCGGAACAGGCGGCCGCACTCCTCGTCGGTCAGCGGCTCCATGGCCTCCAGATAACTGTGATACGCCTGAAAAAACTCTCTGGCCACACGCTTGTTCCCCCCTTACGCCAGCGCCGAGGGGCAGTGCTCGCAGGCAATGACCCGGCCCCTTCCGTCTGTAAAATACCGCTCGCCCTGGTACACCGGCGCCCCGCAGGCCGGGCAGCAGAACTCCGGCCGGGCGTCCGCCAGCGGGTCAAAGGCGTACCGCCGTCCCCGGAACTGCTCCGGCTCGCCGGTGCTCAAAAATTTGTAAGTTGCTTCAAGCCACCACATCCCGCTTTTTAGTTGCTTTGTGCAACTCTCTGACCCAAGAATACCCCATTCTGCCCCCAAAGTCAATAGCATTCCGCAACTTTTATTTTATAATTTTCTCTTTATGCAACTCTCAGGGTACAAAAAAGGCCGCGTCCTGTGACGCGGCCAACCGGCTTTTTTGGGCGCCGTGGAAGCCCTTTGGTTCGCGCAGCAACCGCCCGGCCCCTTTCCCTCACCCCAGCACGTGGGCGCGGATGTAGGCAAAGGTGGCGTCCTCGCCTTCGTCCTTGAGCATGGTGAGCAGCTGCTCCAGCAGGGCCTGGGTGTCCGGATGGATGAGGTAATGGTCCCGGGAGCGCATGTAGTAGTCGTAGGCGGCGCGGTCGGTGTAGGCGTCCCGCAGATAGGTCTTGCTGGCGGCCATGCGGTCGCACAGCATCTCCACCACGTACTTTTTGGGCATGGGCATGCCGTTCATGGTGTGGTCGCCGCCGGGCTGGTAGTCGATCCAGTATTCCAGATGATGGCGGTTGCGGCCCTTGTGATGCAGCCAGGCTGCGCTGTAGCCCAGGGCTTCGCGCTCGGCCTCGTTGGGGCTGCGGGTGCCCTGAAAATAGCGGGCGCCGGGCAAAAACTCCACCGGGGAAAACTTGGACAGATCGTGGGTGAGGCCCTGCCAGTAAAGCCCCACCCGGAAACAGTGGCGCATCACCAGCCGCTTGTGGTGGCAGATGGTGCGAAAATGTGCCCATGGATGCACGGAAAACGCCTCCTTGCTGTGGTCTGCGGGCGTCACAGGGTGGCCTGCGCGCCGCAAAGGCCCTCAAAGTCCAGCCGGAAGCGCTCCACCGCGGCGTCCACCGCGTCCAGCTTCAAAAAGGCCTCCAGCACCTCCGGGCTGACGGTGGCCGCCCCCACGCCGCAGCGCACCAGCTCCAGCACCTGGCGGCAGTTTTTGAAGCTGGCGGCCAGCACCTGGGTCTTCAGGCCGTTTTTCTGGAACAGCTCGTGAATGTCCCGGGCCACGGCCACGCCGTCGCCGCCCAGATTGTCGATGCGGTTCACATAGGGCGCGGCGTACACGGCCCCGGCCTTGGCCGCCAGAAAGGCCTGCATCTGGGTGTACACGGCGGTGGCCGTCACCCGGCAGTCCGATGCCGCCAGCAGGCGGATGGCCTTGAGCCCTTCCCGGGTGACGGGCACTTTCACGTAGGTGTTTTCGCCCAGTTCGGCCCGGATGCGCCCGGCCTCGGCCACCATGCCCTCTGCGTCGGTGCTGAGCACCTGCACGTGCAGCTCGCCCTCAGAGCCCAGAAAATCCCGCAGGCCCCGCAGCACCCGGTGGGGGTCGCCGCCGGCGCGTGCCAGAATGCTGGGGTTGGTGGTCACGCCGTCCACGGGAAACGTTTCATACAGCTGTTTGATTTTTTCGATGTTCGCGTCGTCGATGATGAGTTTCATACCGCAAAACCGCCTTTCCTGCCTTTTATTGTATGATTTTTTCGTGCGCAAGTCAAAAAGACTTGTAATTTTTTCCGGTTTTGGCTATGCTGAAACCAGAAACTCAGCCAAAGGAGGTTGTGCAATGGATCTGACTGCATTTTTCAAACTGAATTACGGACTGTATGTGATCTCCAGCATGGACGGCACCCGCGCCTGCGGATGCGTGGTGAACACCCTGACCCAGGTGACGGCCGAGCCGGCCCGGGTGACGGTGGCGGTGAACAAGGGCAACACCACGGCCGAGGCCATTCGGGAGTCGGGCTTTTTCGCCGCGGCGGTGCTGACCCAGGACGTGCCCATGGACACCATCAGCCTGTTCGGGTTCCGCTCCAGCCGGGAGGTGGACAAATTCGCCCAGGTGTCCTACGGGGTGGATGAGAACGGCGCGCCCTACCTGAACGAAGGGGTGAACGCGCGGTTCGCCTGCAAGGTGCTGGAGTGCTGGGACGTGGGCACGCACCTGCTGTTTTTGGCCGAGGTGACGGACTGCGAGGTGCTGAGCAGCGCACCCAGCATGACGTATGCCTATTACCACACGGTGAAAAAGGGGCTGACGCCGCCGAAAGCGTCCAGCTACCAGAAGGCGCAGCCCAAGGCGTCGGGCTGGCGGTGCACGGTGTGCGGCTACATTTACGAGGGCGAGGAGCTGCCCGCGGACTTTGTTTGCCCGGTGTGCAAGCAGCCCGCCAGCGTGTTTGAGAAGATTTGAAAAAAGGCCGGAAGGGCAGCGCCCTTCCGGCCTTTCTGTTTTTTACCGCGGCTTTCGGCCCGTGGCAAAAGCGCTTATTCCATTTCCTTGATGTTCTTCACCGCATAGGTCTTCACCGCGGACGCGTCCTCTTCCACCGCGTAGCCGCTGCTGCCCTCGGTGGCCAGCTGCTGGTACTGCTCCTGCTTCATCAGGTTCTCGATCTGCACATAGTACATGCTCTCGAATTCCTCGTCGTCCGCATAGTTGGCCACGCGCTGGTAGATCACCGGCGCGCTGAGCTCCGTCTGCAGCATGGCATAGCCCACGTCCTGGTCCCGCAGCGCCTGCACCACTTCTTCCGAGAAGTAGCCGTTGCTGTCGTCGCTGGCAAAGCCCGTCATCATCAGGCTGGACAGGGTGCTCTCCTCGTCGTAGGTGCGGCCCACGGCCTCGCAGGCCTTTTTCACCGTCTCCTCGGCCAGCTCGCTGAGGGTGCCGCCCGCGTTCAGGGCGTCCGTCAGCTCCCTGGCATAGGTGTCGATCTGGTTGCGGGCCTCGTCCGTGGCCTGGTTGCCCTCGTCATCGCTGACCGGCAGCACCAGAGACGAGATGTTCACATAGTGCTCGTCCATGTAGGCCTCGGCGTCTTCAAGGCTGATCTTGTGTGCGGTCTCGGCCCAGGCTTCGTACAGCATCTGGTACTTGGTCTCGGTGAGATAGAACGTCTCGTAAGACGCGGCGCCGATGCCGTTGTCCGCGTACCAGTCCGCGGTGGCCTCGTAATGGGAGGCAGCCTGGCTCTGGGCCTCGGTGAGCTCGTCGCCCTCCAGCTTCAGGCCCTGGGCCTCAAACTCCCGGTCGATCCACACCCAGCGGCGCAGATCTTCCACGGTCTTTTCATGCACCCAGTCCACGGCGTCCCGGCCTTCGATCTGGCCGTCCTGCACGGTGGCGCCGTCCTCCACCAGGCTCTCGGCCTCGGTGTAGGCGCTCAGCTGATACATCAGATATACGCCCGCGGGCACCTGCACCCCGTCCACCGTCATCACATTGGCGGGGGTTTTCAGCGTGCACGCGCTCAGGCCAAGGCCCAGCGCCGCGCACAGCACCGCCGCGGTCCATCGTTTCAAATTCAACATCGTTCCCTCCCAAACGGAAATCGTACATTTCATTATAGCCCGGCGCCGCCGTCTTTGCAAGACGCGGCCTCGTCCATTTTTTCCAGCGCCATGCGCAGCACCTCCAGCGGCTTTTCCCCCGGCTGCACCCGCACCGACAGATAGGGCTTGCCGGAGCCGTTCACCAGCAGCCGCCGGCCCATGCTTTGCAACAGGGGCTTCAGCAGCGCCATGTCCAGCCGGTCGGAATACAGCAGCAGCGCGTCCCGGCTCTGGCTGATCTCGTACACGCCCAGCCGGGCCGCCTGCACCCGGATGAGGCTGATGTCCACCAGACCCGTGACGCTGGCGGGCACGTCGCCGTAGCGGTCGATGAGTTCGTCCAGCACGTCGGAGGCGTCGTCGCTGTTCTGGATGGCCGCGATGCGCTTGTACGCCTCGATGCGGCCGGCCGGGTCCTCGATGTAGGTTTCGGGGATGTAGGCGTCCACGGTGATGTCGATGAGGCAGTCGCTCTTGTCGGCCTTCACCGGCTCGCCCTTGGCCTGGGCGATGGCCTGATTCAGCAGCTTGACGTACATGTCGTAGCCCACGCTCTCCATGTGGCCGTGCTGGCTCTGGCCCAGCAGGTTGCCCGCGCCCCGGATCTGCAGGTCCCGCATGGCGATGCGGAAGCCCGACCCGAAGCTGGTGAACTCCCGGATGGCGGACAGGCGCTTGGCGGCCACGTCCGTGAGCACCTTGCTGCGCCGGAAGGTGAAGTAGGCGTAGGCCTTGCGGCCCGACCGGCCCACCCGGCCCCGCAGCTGGTACAGCTGGGCCAGACCCATGTAGTCCGCGTCCTCAATGACCAGGGTGTTGCAGTTGCGCACGTCCACGCCGGTCTCGATGAGGGTGGTGCACACCAGAATGTCGATCTCGCCGTCCAGCAGCTGCTGCCACACCCGGGACAGCGCCGCCTCGTCCATGCGGCCGTGGGCCGTGGCGATGCGCGCGCCGGGCAGCATCTCGCCCAGATGGGCGGCGCAGCGCTCCAGCGTGTCGATGCGGTTGTGGATGTAATAAGCCTGGCCGCCCCGGTCCAGCTCCCGGCGCAGCGCCTCGGCGATGATGCCGTCGTCGTGCTCCAGCACGTAGGTCTCCACCGGGCGCCGCTCCACGGGGGGCTCCTCGATGGTGCTCATGTCCCGCACGCCGCTCATGGCCATGTTCAGCGTGCGGGGGATGGGCGTGGCCGACAGCGTCAGCAGATCCACGCCGATGAAATTCTCTTTCAGTTTTTCCTTGTGTTTGACGCCGAACCGCTGTTCCTCGTCGATGATGACCAGCCCCAGGTCCCGGAACTTCACGTCCTTCTGCAGCAGGCGGTGGGTGCCCACCACAATGTCCACGGTGCCCGCGGCCAGCCCCTTCAGGGTGTCCTTGATCTGCTTGGGGGTGGCGAACCGGCTCAGCAGCCCCGCCTTCACGGGGAAGGCCTCCATCCGGGACAGAATGCCCGTGTAGTGCTGCCAGGCCAGAATGGTGGTGGGCACCAGAATGGCCACCTGCTTGCCGCCCATGATGCACTTGAAGGCGGCCCGCAGCGCCACCTCGGTTTTGCCCACGCCCACGTCGCCGCACAACAGCCGGTCCATGGGGAAGGGCTTTTCCATGTCTTTTTTGATCTCGGCCGCGCACTGCAGCTGGTCCGGGGTCTCGTCGTACTCGAACCGGGCCTCAAAGTCCCGCTGCCACTCGCCGTCCTCGGGGAAGGCGAAGCCCCGGGCCTGCTGGCGGCGGGCGTACAGCTCGATCAGCTCCTTGGCCATCTCCTGGGTGGCCTTGCGCACCCGGCTCTTGGTCTTGTTCCAGCTTTCGCCGCCCAGTTTGGACAGCTTCACCCGGTCGCTGTCGCCGGGGGCCGTGTACCGGCTGAGCAGGTCCAGCTGGGTGACGGGCACGTACAGGGTGTCGCCCTTTTCGTAGCGGATCTTCAAATAGTCCTTGACCACGCCCTGCAAGTCCAGCCGCTGAATGCCCGCGTACAGGCCGATGCCGTGGTTCTGGTGCACCACGTAGTCCCCGGGCTGAATGTCCGTCAGGCTGGACAGGCCCTTGTTTTTGGCCTTTGCCTTTTTGGCGGGCTGCTGGCCGGGCCGCCGGCCGGTGAACACCGCCAGCCGGGCGAAGGGATAGTCCGCCCCGGCGCTGAGGTGGCCTTCCAGCACCGCCACGGTGCCGGGGGCCGCGTCGTCGCAGGGCCCGTCCAAGGCGGTGGCGGAAAAGCCGTCCCGCTGCAGGTCCCGGGCCAGGGCCTCGGCCGCGCGGCGGGTGCCCGCCAGCACCGCCACCGCGTACTTGCGCTCCAGCAGGCTTCGCAGCTCCTCTTCCAGGGCGCCCACCTCCCCGGACCAGGGGGGCAGGGCGTTGGCCTGGGCGCTGACCGTGTCCCGCAGGGTCAGCTGGGGGATGGTGCGGGCGAAGTTTTCGCACGCCACGGTGCGCCCTTTCTGGGCCGCGTGCCACAAAAAGGCCGCTTCTTCGTAAAAACGGTCCATTCCCGGGGCCAGAATGCCCTGCTCGAACAGACCTTTCATCTCCTCGCCGAACCTTGCCTCCAGCGCCCGGGCGCTCTCCCGGATGGCGCTGGGCTCGCTGAAAAACAGCAGCGGGTCCGACAGGTATTCCAGCACGGTGGCGGGTTTTTCGTACCGCACCGCCAGATATTTGTCCATGGCCGTGGGCAGCGCGCCGCCGTCCAGCAGGGCCAGATCGTCCTCCATGGCCGCCTCCAGCTGCCGGGCGGCCCGGCCCTTGGCCCGGCCCGCCGCCTGCCGCAGCAAAGCCGCCGCCCCGGCCGCGTCGCCGAACAGCACTTCCCGGGCCGGGGACAGGTGGATCTTCTCCACCGGGTCCTCCCGGCGCTGGCTCACCAGGTCAAAGGTGTGGATGGTGTCCACCTCGTCCCCCCAGAACTCCAGCCGGCAGGGCTTTTCCATGTCGGGGGCGTACAGGTCCACGATGCCGCCCCGCACCGAAAACTGGCCCGGGCCGTCCACCTGGCTGCGGCGCAGATACCCGGCGCCGAACAGCCGCGCGGTCAGCTGCGCCAGCCCGATCTCCATGCCGGGCCGCACAGTCAGGGTGTTTTCGCAAAATTCGTCCCGGGGCATGGTCAGCTGCAAAAAGCCCTCCACGCCCGCGCACACCACCCGGGTGCGGCCGCCCACCACGTTGCCCAGCACCGACAGACGGCGGTACTCGTACTCGTGGTTCAGCCCCTCCACCGGGCGCAGCACAAAGTCCCGGGCGCAGAACACCTCGGCCGGCAGGCCGAAGGCGCTCACGTCCGCGGCCATGCGGGTGGCCTCGGCCTCACCGGCGCACAGCAGCAGCGCCGGGCGCCCGGTGTCCCGGCACAGCGCCGTCAGCACCTGGGCCCGGGCCGCGGGCGGCAGCCCGAACAGCGCCGTCACCCCGGGGCCTTCCGTCACGTCGGCCAGCAGCCGCCTGTATTCCGCCGTCCGCTTCAGCGGCTCTGTCAGCATCGTCCTCGCCTCACACCAAAAGATAAAATCCGCCCGCGATCACCAGCCCCGCCATGCCCACGCACCAGATCAGCGCGGCGGCAAAGGGGCCTTCCCGGTACAATACGCTTCCCTGGGCGCGCTTCATGTGCTTTGCGGCGCTCACCAGCGCCGCCGCGCCGCAGCCCGCCAGCACCAGGGGCACCGCCACGACCCCCGCCAGGCCCGCCAGCACCGCCAGCGCCGCCGCCAGGTCCTCCTGGCCCGCGGGCGCGGCCGGGGCCAGCCCCAGCACCGCCAGCGTGTACAAAAGCCACAAAAGCGGGCACAAAAGCAGCTTCAGGGGTCTTGTAAAACTTTTTTCCAGCCAGGCCTCCCGCCGGCACAGCGCAAACCGCGCCAAAACGCACCAGCTGGCCGCCGCACCCAGGGCCCCCAGCACCGGCGCCAGCGCCAGCACCCAGGCGCTGGGGCACAGCCCCACCCAGGCGCAGCCCGCCGCAAACATTCCTCCAAACACCAATAGAAACACGTCGTAACGTTGTTTTTTATCCATTGTATCGGCTCTGCGCAGCTTCAAACTGCCCTTTCATCATCATTTCCAGCGCGTCGGCCACGTCGTCGTAGCGCGCTTCCATGGCCTTGCGCTCGTCGGGGGTGAACCGGCTCAGCACCCAGTCGGCCAGGTCGTACTCCGGGTGGGGCTTGGCGCCCACGCCGATCTTCACCCGGGGAAACTCCTGCCCGATCTGGGAGATGATGCTCTTCACCCCGTTGTGCCCCCCGGCGGACCCCGCTTTGCGCAGCCGCAAACGGCCCGGCGCAAGGCTGATGTCGTCGAACAGCACGATCACGTTCTGGGCGGGCACCTTGTAGAAGGCGGCGGCCTTGCCCACCGCCTGGCCCGACAGGTTCATGAAGGTCTGGGGCTTCAGCAGCAGCACCTTGTGGCCCGCGGCCTCGCCGGTGCCGGTGAGGGCGTCAAACCTGGCCCTGTCCACCCGGATGCCCCAGCGCCGGGCCGCCCAGTCCAGCGCGTCGAACCCGGCGTTGTGGCGGGTGCCGGCGTACTTCGCGCCGGGATTGCCCAGCCCCGCGATCAAAAATTCCACGCCCGAAGGTTTTTGAAAGAACATCATTTCTCCTGCTTTTTCTTCTGTTTCTCAATGAATTTTTCCAGCTTGGCCCTGGCCCAGCCCGGCTTGTTCTGCTGGCGCGCCCGGGCAATGCCCAAAGCGCCGGCGGGCACGTCCTCGGTGATGGTGCTGCCTGCGGCGGTGTAGGCGCCGTCGCCCACGGTCACCGGGGCCACCAGGTTGGTGTTGCAGCCGATGAAGGCGTAATCCCCGATGGTGTTGCGGTGCTTGGCCGCGCCGTCGTAGTTCACGGTGACCACGCCGCAGCCGAAGTTGCAGTATTTGCCCACGTCGGAATCGCCCACATACGTCAGGTGGGACACGCTGGTGCCCTCGCCCACGGTGGAGTTTTTCACTTCCACAAAGTCGCCGATGTGCACGTTTTTGCAGATGTGGCTGTCCGGCCGGATGTGCACGAAGGGGCCGATGTTGGCGCCGTCGTCGATGACGCTGTTGTAGCCCTGGCTGGCGTTGAACTTCACGTGTTCGCCCACGGTCACGTTCTCCAGCAGCGCGTTCGGGCCGATGACGCTGTTTGCGCCGATCTTGGTCGCGCCCCGCAGAATGGTGCCGGGCAGAATGACCGCGCCGGGCGCGATCTCCACGCTCTCGTCAATGAGAATGCCGTCGGTCACATAGAATTCCACGCCCGCGGCCAGGTGTTTTTCAAGGGTGGCGGCATAGGCTGCGCGCCGCTGTTCCAGCTCTTGTTTCGTCATGCAGAATCCCCGCTTTCCAAAAAAGACTATACGAACTTATTGTACAACGAAACGCACTTTTCCGCAAGGAAAACGGGGCGATGCGCCGAAATCTCCCCATTTCTCTGAAAACCGGCCCGAAAAAGGGCCAAAAATCGGTCAATTCGCGGTAGTCAGGCGCGCATCTTTTTGTTATAATATTGAGTGCGAAAAGACAAATTTTTTTCGCCTGTGTTTTTGTGCGCAGAAAATTGTTTGGAGGTAGAGAATCTTGAGTCAGAAAAAGTACCTGTACCTGTTTTCCGAAGGAAACAAGGACATGCGCGAGATCCTGGGCGGCAAGGGCGCTAACCTTGCCGAGATGACCCGGGCCGGCATGCCGGTGCCCCAGGGCTTCACCATTTCCACCGAAGCCTGCACCCAGTACTACAAGGACGGCCGTCAGATCAACGAGGAGATCATGGCCGACATCTACGAGTACATCGGAAAGCTGGAAGAGATCGCCGGCAAAAAATTCGGCGACGTGAACAACCCCCTGCTGGTGTCCGTGCGCTCCGGCGCCCGCGCTTCCATGCCCGGCATGATGGACACCATTCTGAACCTGGGCCTGAACGACGAGAGCGTGGAAGGCCTGGCCAAGCTGACCAGCAACCCCCGCTTTGCCTACGACTCCTATCGCCGCTTCGTGCAGATGTTCAGCGACGTGGTCATGGAGATGAGCAAATCCGATTTTGAGAAGATCATCGACGAGATGAAACAAGCCAAGGGCGTCAAAGAGGACATCGACCTGGATGCCGACGACATGAAAGCCCTGGTGGTGAAGTTCAAAGCCCTGTACAAAGAGAAAATGGGCAAGGACTTCCCCTCTGACCCGAAAGAGCAGCTGATCGAGGCCGTCAAGGCGGTGTTCCGCTCCTGGGACAACCCCCGCGCCAACGTGTACCGCCGCATGAACGAGATCCCCTACGACTGGGGCACCGCGGTCAACGTGCAGTGCATGGCCTTCGGCAACTCGGGCAACCGCTCGGGCACAGGCGTGGCCTTCACCCGCAACCCCGCCACCGGCGAGAAAGCCCTGTTCGGCGAGTACCTGATCAACGCCCAGGGCGAGGACGTGGTGGCCGGCATCCGCACCCCGTCCCCCATCTCCAAGCTGCATGAGGAAATGCCCGAGGTCTATGACCAGTTCGTGGAGATCGCCCAGCGGCTGGAAAACCACTACAAAGACATGCAGGACATGGAGTTCACCATCGAGAACGGCAAGCTGTTCATGCTGCAGACCCGCAACGGCAAACGCACCGCCGCGGCCGCGCTGAAGATCGCCGTGGACCTGGTGGACGAAGGCATGATCGACGAGAAAGAGGCCGTTCTGCGCGTGGAGCCCAAGCAGCTGGACAGCCTGCTGCACCCGCAGTTTGACCCGGCGGCCCTGAAGGCGGCCCAGGTCATCGGCAAAGGTCTGGCCGCCTCTCCGGGCGCTGCCTGCGGCCAGGTGGTCTTCACCGCTGAGGACGCCAAAGAGTACGTGGAAAGCGGCAAAATGCCCAAAGTGGTGCTGGTCCGTCTGGAGACAAGCCCCGAGGACATCGAGGGCATGCAGGTGGCTCAGGGCATCCTGACCGTGCGCGGCGGCATGACCAGCCACGCGGCCGTTGTGGCCCGCGGCATGGGCACCTGCTGCGTGTCCGGCTGCGGCGACATCGTGGTGGACTACGACGCCAAGTGCTTCACCCTGGCGGGCAAGACCTATCACGAGGGCGACTGGATCAGCATCGACGGCTCCACCGGCAACATCTACGGCGAGGCCATTCCCACGGCGGACGCCTCCATCTCCGGCGACTTCGAGCGCTTCATGGAGTGGGCCGACGTCGCCCGCACCCTGAAGGTGTTCACCAACGCCGACAACCCCCACGACGCGCAGCAGGGCGTGAACTTCGGCGCCGAGGGCATCGGCCTGTGCCGCACCGAGCACATGTTCTTCGAGGCGGACCGCATCAAAGCCGTGCGCGAGATGATCGTGGCCGAGAACGTGGAAGGCCGCAAAAAAGCCCTGGCCAAGATCCTGCCCTATCAGCAGGGTGACTTCGAGGCCATGTACAAGGTGATGGGCGACCGTCCCATGACCATCCGTTATCTGGACCCGCCCCTCCACGAGTTCCTGCCCACCAAACCGGCGGAGATCGAGGAGCTGGCCGCAGACCTGGGCATCACCGTGGATCACCTGAACACGGTCATCGCCAGCCTGCATGAGTTCAACCCCATGATGGGCCACCGCGGCTGCCGTCTGGCGGTCGCCTATCCGGAGATCGCGGAAATGCAGACCACCGCGGTCATCAACGCGGCCATCAATGTGCACAAAGAGACGGGCCTGAACATCGTTCCCCACATCATGATCCCCCTGGTGGGCGAAGTGAAAGAGCTGAAGTTTGTCAAGGACGTGGTGGTCGCCACCGCCGACAAGCTGATCGCCGAGGCCGGCGTGGACATGAAGTATGAGGTCGGCACCATGATCGAGATCCCCCGCGCGGCCCTGACCGCGGACGAGATCGCCACCGAGGCGGAGTTCTTCTCCTTCGGCACCAACGATCTGACCCAGATGACCTTCGGCTTCAGCCGTGACGACGCGGGCAAGTTCCTGAACTACTACTACGACAACAAAGTGTACGAGTCCGATCCGTTCGCGCACCTGGACCAGAAGGGCGTGGGCAAGCTGGTGGAGATGGCGGCGAAACTGGGCCGCGCCACCCGTCCGGAGCTGGGTCTGGGCATCTGCGGCGAGCACGGCGGCGACCCCACAAGCGTGGAGTTCTGCCATCGTGTGGGCCTGGACTATGTGTCCTGCTCTCCGTTCCGTGTACCCATCGCGCGTCTGGCAGCCGCGCAGGCTGCTATCAAGAACCCCCGCAAGTAAGAGTTCTGTCATTCACCATTGGATTTGATGAAGCGCAAACCTTCTATAAATCCCATGGATACGGCATAAAACCGTCAAAATGGCATGATTTGACCGTGGAGGTTTATATCTAATCGCCAAAACCCCCGTACATTCCCAATTGGGCAATGTGCGGGGGTTTTTTATTGCTATTTTGGGCTGTTTGTACAAATCTAAACGGGAACGCAAAAATGTATTCTGATTTCAAAAATACATTTTGTCCATGCTCGCTGCTATTTTCACAGCAGCCAGTTCCGTAATTTTGGACGAATTCAGCTTTCAGTAAAGGGGGCCATTATGGGACGAGACGATCAAAGGCAAGCAGTAAAAAACATTCCCTTGGAACAACTGAAGCCATTTAAGAATCATCCCTTTCAGGTACGAGACGATGAGGAATTTCGGCGTCTTGTTGAGAGCATTGAAATTCACGGTGTAATTCATCCAGCGGTGGCTCGCCAGATTGGTGCGGAATGCTATGAACTAATTTCTGGTCATCGACGCAAAGCGGCTTGTGAAGTATTGGGTTACTCTGAGATGCCTGTTTTAGTCCGGTCTATGACGGATGATGAGGCAGTTGTAAACATGGTAGATGCAAACCTTCAGCGTGAGACGATTCTCCCAAGTGAAAGAGCCTTTGCATACAAAATGAAGTTGGCAGCTATGAGCCATCAGGGGCGCAAAGGATTTACTTCCGCCCAACTTGGGCGGAAGTGTGTTGGAAAAGAATCCAGAGAGTTAATTGCTGAACAAGTCGGTCAAAGTCGCAACCAAATTTCTCGCTATATCCGTCTTACTGAATTGATACCAGAAATTCTTGAAATGGTTGATAATCGAAAAATGGCATTGAATCCAGCAGTATCTATTTCCTACTTGGACAAGAAGCAACAGAAGTTACTATATAAGGTAATGGTAGCACTAAAAGCAACCCCATCTATTTCTCAGGCAAAAGCCATCCGAGAAAAGGCCAGTGAATCAGACTTTACAGAAGATTACTTGGTTTGTATCTTATCAGAAAAGAAACCAAACCAGAGAGAGCCGATGATTGTTGAAGAAGAAGAAATCAAGCAGTATTTCCCCTCGCATTACAATAGTGAACAGATGCACAACACGATTTTACTGTTGATTAGAAATTGGAGTAAAAAGCGTGGCTACACACAATAAAAGGTTGTTATACCTTGTCACAACAGGGAGCAGAAAAATTTTCTGCTCCTTTTTTTATTTTTTGCGCAACAAACGGCCTCTGCCGTGGCCTACAAGTGAGAGTTACATCTCATGGACCTTGAAAATTCAGAAGAACATCAGGTACAACCGTCCCTCGGAGAGCCACTCCGGTGATACGCCATGACACCTACGGGTCGAGCGACTTCCCTATCGCCGGTAAAGAGCTTGATAACTTGAGGCCACGATCCAGGGACAGGGGGAAAACTTACACTCAGCCACAGTCCGAGCGTTAAAAGCGTCGCAGGCAATGGGAGTGTCCGGTACAGAACCGTGATAAATGAATCCTAAATCAAAAGGATGCCGAAATGTTCTTGATTTTAAGAAAACCCAAGGGGATAGTTTACCCTCTTTACATTCCATCTTCTGTTCAAGACACAGGAGGAAACTGAAATGAACACACAAATTATCGCCATCGCCAACCAGAAAGGCGGCGTTGGCAAGACAACCACCTGCGCAAATCTGGGTATCGGGCTGGCACAGGCCGGGAAGAAAGTGCTGCTGATCGACGGGGACCCGCAAGGAAGTCTGACCATCAGCCTGGGCCACCACCAGCCGGACAAGCTACCCTTTACCCTGTCCGACGCGATGGGCCGTATCCTGATGGACGAGCCGCTGCGCCCCGGCGAGGGTATCCTGCATCACCCGGAGGGCGTTGACCTGATGCCCGCTGACATCCAGCTCTCCGGCATGGAGGTCTCTCTGGTGAACGCCATGAGCCGAGAGACAATCCTGCGGCAGTAAGGTCATCTATGAGCCTTACCGTATCAAGGTCCTCAATACCATCAACTTCAAGAAGTCCATGCACTACAACCCCTTTGCCTACATCCACTCGGAGAAGGACATTTTGAAGCTGGTTACCACGCTGATCGCCAACACCAAGGGTGAGGGCAAGGCCGGGGACGATTTTTGGGTCAAGGCGGAAACGCTGCTGTACTGTGCCCTGATTGGGTACATCCACTATGAGGCCCCCATTGAGGAGCAAAACTTCTCCACCCTCATCGAGATGATAAACAGCATGGAAGTCCGGGAGGATGACGAGGAATACAAAAACGCCGTTGACCTGATGTTCGACGAGCTGGAATCCCGTGACCCTCACCACTTTGCGGTACGCCAGTACAAGAAATACAAATTGGCCGCAGGAGATGTATGCTCTAAGTGACTTCTTAATCATGGTTTTTGTCATGGTTAGTGAAGCAGTCACTTAGAGCATTTTCATTTCAGGAGGTACAGCCATGAGAAACGAGAAAATCACTCCTCTGTATGAGCGTTTGAGCCGTGATGATGAGTTACAGGGCGAGAGCAATTCCATCTCCAACCAGAAAAAGATGTTAGAGGACTATGCCCGCCGGAATGGTCTACCGAACCCCACCCACTTCACCGATGATGGCGTATCGGGAACCCGTTTTGCTGGGGTTAGATAGCGATACTTTTTACATCTACCATGTTGCGGCGGTCATGGTTGACAACTTGCGTCGGCTCCTGCTCGGTATCAACCTGTCCGACAAAGCTATAATGGATTTCGATTTTCCGGGTGTTGGTTTCCCGGTCTAATTCATGTATCAAAATACGGTCGATAAACTCATGGACGTTTTCATAGGTCAATTCCTGTATGTCGCTGTATTTCCCGACAATCTGAATAAACCTTGATATATCCCTTTTTCGCTCGGTAACGGTTGCGATCTGCTGTTGTAACTCGTCTATCCTTGCGGCAAGGGATTTCTTTTCGTCCTCATAGCCGGAAGTTAGAAACACAAACCGTTCATCTGTCAGTCTGCCTAATGCGTTGTCCTCATACAGCTTGCGGAAAAGCGTGTCAAGTTCGGTCATACGCGCCTGTGCTTTGAAAAGTTCCTTTTGCTGCTGCGCTAATGCCTTTCTCGCTTCCATGTCGCCGTACTCGGTAGCTTTACAGATAAAGTCCTGTTCGTGTTCCTTAACATACCGCAAAACCCGCCGCATATCTTCCAGCACTAAATCAAGAAGTACGTTTTTGCGGATATAATGAGAGGTACACTCGCTGCCTGTCCTTGCCCTGTTGCGCCATGCGCCGCAAGAATAGGAAAACTTGCGCGGCTCGATATTTACGCCCTGTTGGTAATACATCTTATGTCTGCAACCAGCGCAAAACAGCAAGCCGGAAAAAATATCAATCTCCGCTGCTTTTGTCGGGCGGTGGCGGGTAGCAATCCGCTTTTGCGCAAGTTCAAAGGTTTCCTCGTCAACAAGCGGCTCATGGGTGTTTGGGAAGAAATAGCGTTGTTCTTCTTCGTTCTTCCGGGTCTTTTTCGACTTGTAGGATACCTTGTGAGTTTTCGCGGTTATGGTATGCCCTAAATATTCCTGCCTTGCTAATATGTCATAGAGCGTTTTGTCCGGCCAAGTATAGGGGGCGATCATTGCCCGCTGATACCGCGCCTGTCCTGTACGCTGATAGCGCAACGCTCCAATCGTCAAGACTTTGTTTTCCGCAAGCCATTTTTGGATTTCGCACATACGCACGCCGCTAACAAACATAGCGAAAACCTGTTTGACAATCGGCGCGGTTTCCGGGTCGGGTATAAGGTGGTGGCGGTTGTTCGGGTCTGGGATATAGCCGTATGGATATTCCCCGTTGACGCGCTCGCCTTTTTGCGCCTGTGCCTGTTTAACTGCGCGGATTTTCTTGCTTGTGTCGCGGGCGTAAAACTCGTTAAACCAGTTCCGCAAGGGGGTAAACTCGTTATCCTCCCGCGCTGTGTCAACTCCGTCGTTGATCGCGATATAGCGTACTCCGTTTTCGGGAAATACAATCTCTATGAGTTCGCCCGTTTTCAGATAGTTTCTGCCAAGACGGGAAAGGTCTTTGGTAATGACCGTCGCCACTCGTCCGGCTTCCACTTCCTGCAACATCGCTTGCAGCCCCTCGCGCTCAAAACTCACGCCGGAAAATCCGTCGTCCACAAAAAACTTTGTGTTCAAAAAATGGTGTTCGTCCGCATAGCGTTGAAGTATCATTTTTTGGTGCTGTATGCTTCCGCTTTCTCCGGCTTGCATATCCTCTTGACTTAAACGGCAGTAAAGGGCGGTGATTTTATTCGACTGTAACATTAGTCCTCCTTTCCGACAGCCGAATAAACAGGTATAATGTGTTGCTATCATTATACCATATCCCGCCGCCTAATGCACTACTCGGACGCTAAAAATCCCGGATTTCCGGGCTTTTTCTGCAAATCCTTTACAATGAGTTTCTCAATCTTTTTATGGATTGTATCGGTTGCCTTTTCACTCGGCAACGCTTGAACAAGATAGGTGATTTTCCCTATTTTGCGTTCGGTTGTAATTGTCTGTTTTTTATCCATTAGAAAAACCTCCTTTTCCTGTATGGATAAACTATATTCGTCAAAAGGCAAAAACGGGCGGTTGTTAGCTGCAACCTCACGGGAGTTTCACCCCGGCCCATGCTTATGGGTGCGCCGCGCAATACTTTGAGGGTGTTCAACGCGGGAGTATCATTGTGCCGCCTTGTATGTCGTCGCCCACAAGCTGCTAAACCTGTTTTACGGCGCGGTAGTTCTCGCTCGGCTTTTCCCCTATGGGGAAAAGCTGTCATGGCGTACCCGCCGACTGGCTCGGTACAGACGGAATGTACCCGTTTGCCTGTTATGCTGCGCACCAAAGGCCGCTTTCTTTGTCAAAGAACAATAGGCTTTGTCGGCCTGCAAAAGCACATCAACAGCGGATATGCTTTTGCGGAACGACAAATAGCCCATAACGGGAAGCGTGGAAAGGGGACACGCTCCCCGCATGGGCTAAAAGATTATCCTACATGAAAAGCAAGGGTGCGGGTAATAAGGCGCACTTGCAGCCTGTTACGCATTTCCTCGTCCACATAGGAATAGGTATTGCCCGCGTCGTCTTTCAGCGTGCGGGTACAAAGTTTCGCTATGTAACCCTCGTAGTGCTTCAAGATCGCGCACATGGCGGTTGTGTCGCCGTTTGCCGCTGCGGAAATGACAGGGAACGGCAACAGATTTTCAGACTTCCTATGGAAGCCATTGAGGCAGCGTTGTGCGAAGCAGTTGAAATGCATGACGGTCTGGTAAGCGAGGATTTCATTGATCTCTTTGTTTCACAGGTTACACCACTGTCTGATTCCCGCTTTGCTTGGTGCTTGGACTTTTCTCCGCAGCCCACAGTTGCCTTTCTGAATTTAGCCGGTCAGAGGAAGTACACGACCTGCTCTATGGATAGTAAATTACACTTTGGTCCTTTTGCTGATGGGGAGGAGCACACCATCCCTTTTCCGGGCAGCCTGCGTCGGTGAGCTGCCCGGACAGCTCTAATTCAAAATGTACATCGTTATATACACAAGGTATGTACGGCGCAGGCAGCCATCAAGGAAAGCCGCAAATAAGCGTTTTCCCAAGAACCCCCGAACCCCGGGGGTTCTTTTTTTGCGCTATTTTTTTACAAAGTATCCAAATTGGATTTAAAATATCGCTTTTGTTCTGATTTGCGTTCCATTTCCGGATAAAATCAATACAGTAGATTTGTGCGAAGAACGCATCAGGAGGAACGGGCGATGTCCAAAAGAAGGAGCAGGGCGCAAGGCAATCTGTGCGCGCAGCGGGTGCGGCTGGGCCGGGCGCTGCAAAAACCGCCCATGACGCAGGAGGACCTGGCCCGCAAACTTCAGCTGATGGGCGCGCAGGACATGACCAAGCTGATCATCTCCCGTATCGAGAACAATCAGCGCCACGTGTACGACCTGGAGCTTTCCATTCTGGCGCAGGCACTGAACGTCTCCATGGAATGGCTGGTGGGCGAAGCGGCGGAAAACGACTACCCGGCCCGCTGAATCCGACCGAAGCTTCCGCGCGCTCCCTCAGGGAACGCGCGGATTTTTTGCGCCTGTTTTCCACAACCCGCACCCCGGCGGTGGAAAACCCGCCCCGGGTGTGGTATCATCGGGGCAGAGAGATGTTTTTCCGCCGGCGAAAAACCGAAAGGACGGTGAGGGACCTTGCTGCGAATCCGCCGCACCGGCGCGGCGCTTCTGTGCGCCGGCGCCCTGCTTGTGACGGTCTTTGCCGCCACGTCCTGGCCGTGCCGCTTCGCCCGCTTTGAAAAGATGGCCCGGGCCTGTGCCGTCAGCGGGCAGACCGTGACCATGGGCGCGCTGTTCGCCGGGTTCCACTGGGAGGAAGTGTACATCGACCGGGGCGTGTTCAGCGCGGGCGAGGGCCTGAAACAGACCTACGGCCTGACCTTTTCCGTTCCCCGAAGCACCCGGGAAGACCGGGCCCGCCTTTTGTTCTTTGCAGACGGGGCCCTTGTGGAAGTGGGAACGTACCCCAAATATTACCTGACCATCCAGGAGGACCGCCTGCTGCCCTCCACCGCCGTGACCTTCTCCTTCGGCCCCGGCGAAAAAATTCTGGTTCTGGAACCGGCGCAGTAGCCCGCGCCGCCGAAAGGGGGAACACTGTTTGGAAGTTTTTCTGCCCGCCGCCCTGGCCGGGGCGCTGGTTTGCCTGCTGTACGTTTTGTACCGCAGCGGCTGGCTTGTGCTGAACACCAAACGGGCCCTGCTGTACGCGGAAGCCCCCGCCTGGGCAGGCCCCGCATCCAGGCCCGCTTTTCGGGCTGCACCGGCACCGTGCGAAGGGTCGTCCGCCTGCGTCAGCCCTGCCGGTTCGTCTTTTCCCCCGCCCTGAACAGGGGCTGTGTGCATGTGGAGATCCGCGGCTGGGACCGCCGGGTGCTGGCCACCCTGACCGCCGAAGCCCCCTGCGCGGTGGTCGACCCCGGCCCCGCCGGCCGCTGCCGCCTTTCCGCGGTGTTTGAACAGGCCGACGGCAGCTATGCCCTGACCTGGCAAGCGGCCGAAGATTTTCAACAAACACTTTCCAAATGTTAAAAAGAGGGCGCGGTCCCCGAGACCGCG
>NZ_JBBMFA010000109.1:0-20099 GCF_040096265.1 Ruthenibacterium intestinale | reverse complement strand
GGCCAGCATGCCCGAAGTGACGGCAGCCGAAGGCTACACCTGGTACGACAAAAACTGGTACACCGATGATACCTACAGCACTGTGGCCAACGCCACTGTCACCGCGGACACCACCTTCTACGCATACTGCGACACCGACGTTCTGGTCGACCCGGGCAAGGATCCGGACGGCAACCCGGACAACGGCGACGGAATCCCCGATTCCAAGCAAGTCATCGTGACCTTTGAAGCGATCAACGGCGTGGTGCGGCCGAAGGGCGGCACAGACGCCGACAATGCAAAGAGCATCAGCACCGTGGTCACCCTGCTGGATGAGAACGGCATGCCCGCAGCGAACGGCACTGGCTACCTGACCGATGCGCAGATCCCCGAAGCTCTGTCCAACATGGGCTATGACGGCGACAGCGCGGTATGGACTCCCGAGACCCCGACGACGACCTACGGCATTACGAAGACCATGACCTTTGTGGTGGACTTCAGCGCCAACGGCACGCCGGTGACCCCGCCGGATGAAGGCGGCGAGACCCCGACCACCCCGACCACTCCCACCACCCCGGTAACGCCGGGCACGGAGGAGCCGGAGGAACCCGCTGAGGAGACCCCGGCCGAAGAGGAGCTGGAGGACGAAGAGGCTCCGCTGGCTTCCGGTGAAGAGGGCGAGGAGATCGCGGACGAAGAGGCTCCGCTGGCAGCACCTGCGGGCGCAGCCTGGGCCCTGCTGAACCTGATCCTGGCCATCCTGACCGCTCTGGGCAGCGTGCTGCTGCTGATCGGTTACATCGGCAAAAAGAAGAAAGAAGAAGAGAATGAGAACGGCGAAAACGTCGAGTACACCGTCAAGAAGAAAGGTGTCTGGCGTGTGCTCAGCCTGATCCCGGGCATTGGCGCCATCGTGGCGTTCATCCTGACCGAGAACATGCGCAACCCGATGGTCTTCACCGACCGCTGGACCCTGCTGATGGTCATCATCGCAGTCATCCAGGTCATCGTGGCGATTCTGGCAAAGAAAGAAAAAGAAGAGCCCGACGATCGTGAAGCCCAGGCCTAAGACATTCTTTTCAACACACACCTGAAAAAGACCCGGCCCCGAAGCACCTGCTTCGGGGCCGGGTTTTGTTTGTGTGCAGAGGCGCCTGGTTTTGGCCGGCACCCGACACAGGAACCGGAAAAACGCGCCCGTCCGCGCAAAAAACGGACCGTCTGCGCCCGGGGGCACAAACGGTCCGTTGTTTTATCAATGCCGGTCAGAACGTCTCCATCAGTTCCAGAGCCGTGCGCAGCAGGTTGGCGCGCACCCCGTGGCGGCGGTCCCAGCCGCGGGCGTCCCAGGCGGCGCCGCTCACATCGTCCCCGGCGTACAGCAGCTGCGCCAGCGGCAGGTCGTAATAGCGGGATACCGCGAAAAACGCCGCCGCTTCCATCTCCACCGCCAGACAGCCCTCTTCCCGCCGGCGCCGCACCAGAGCGGGCGTCTCCCGGTACAGCGCGTCGGTGGTCCAGGTGAGGCCCGGCGTGTAGGGAATGCCCAGCCGGTCCAGCCCGGCGCAAAGGTCCGCCAGCGCCCCCGGATGGCATTCCACGGTGCGGGCAGGGGGCAGGTAATTGTAGGACGTGCCCTCGTCCCGCAGCGCGGCGGTGGGCACAAAGATTTCGCCCGCGCGGGAATTCTCCCGCAAAGCGCCCGCACCGCCGCACACCAGAAAGCGGCTGCACCCCATGGCGTGCAGCTCTTCGATGGTGCAGGCCGCGCCCGGCGCCGTGGAGAAGGGCATGGTCACGCACACGTCGCCGCCGTCCCCGTACACGGTCAGGTCCAGCACTTCGGCGTGCAGCTGCCCGATGGGCCGCAGCCCCCGCTGGCGCACCAGCTGCTCCAGCTCTGTGCGGAAAAAGGTAATAACGCATTTGGGCGGAAGTGTTTTGCTGAGAAAATCCCCGGGGCGGATGAGTGCGTCCCGGTCTGTGTCAAATTCGCACACAGGAGATGGGTGTTCTAAAATCATGGTGATTCTCCTTGCAAAAAGCCGCCCGCGCCCGTGGCGCGAACGGCTGCTGTCGATGGTTTCAGGGTTGCTTTCCCAGATAGGCCAGAATGCCGCCGTCCACATACAGAATGTGCTCGTTCACAAAATTGGACGCATCCGAGGCCAGAAACACCACCGGCCCCGCCAGATCGTCCGGCTGGCCCCACCGGCCCGCCGGCGTGCGGCCCCGAAGAAAGGCGTCAAAGGGATGCATGCTGCCGTCCGGCCCCGGCTGGCGCAAGGGCGCGGTCTGGGACGTGGCGATGTACCCCGGCCCGATGCCGTTGCACTGAATGTTATAGGCCCCGTATTCGGCGGCGATGTTTTTGGTGAGCATCTTCAGCCCGCCCTTGGCCGCCGCGTAGGCGCTGACCGTCTCCCGGCCCACCTCGCTCATCAGGGAACAGACGTTGATGATCTTGCCGTGGCCCCGGCGCACCATGCCCGGCAGCACTTCCCGGGCCATGAGAAAGGGAGCCACCAGGTCCACGTCCACCACCCGGCGGAAATCCGCCGCCTCCATGCGGCACAGCTCGGTGCGCTGAATGACGCCCGCATTGTTGACCAGAATATCGATGGGCCCCGCCTCGGCTTCCGCCTGCCGGACCAGGCGGCGCACCTGCGCTTCGTCGGTCACGTCCGCCACATAGCCCCGGGCCTCAACGCCCGCGTCCCGATAGGCGCGCACGCCCTCGTCCCGGTGGTCGGCCCGGCTGCTGTTGAACACCAGCGCCGCCCCGGCCCGGGCCAGCGCCAGCCCCATGGAAAACCCGATGCCGTGGGCGCCGCCGGTCACCAGCGCGGTGCGCCCGCGCAGAGAAAACAGTTCATCCATACAAAAAACCTCTATTGTTCGTCGTTTTTGGTCAGCGCCGTCTCCACGCTGAAGCGGAACGAGGCCACAAACGCCTGGGTGGAAAAGTCCTGATAACCGCCGGTGTACCACACGGGCGCGTGGCGGCACAAGCCGGCAAATGCCTCGGCCCACACGTCCGCCAGGCCGAACACATAGGCGTAGGGCAGCGCCGTGTAAAAGCAGTCGGGGTTTTCTTCCAGAAGGTCCGTCAGCTGGTCCCGGGGCGGGTTCTCCAGATACCGGAACAGCCCCAGAAGACGGGTGCAGGCCACCCGGTGGTAGTCGGTGGGGCGGGCCAGCAGCGGCGCCAGCAGGCACCCGGCCAGCACCAGCAGAAAGCTGGGCACCGTGAGCCACAGCGGCGTGGAGCAGCCCAGCGCGCACACCGCGCCGCCCACCCCGGCCAGAATGCCCAGCACCGCCCCGGCCCCGGCCCACAGGACCCGGGCCCCGGTGCGCAGGAAGTGCCAGCGGCGGAAAGCCGTGTGCATCAGGAATGCCAGCATCACCAGCGGCACGCAGGCGGCCAGCGCCCAGCCCACCCCGGCACGGGACAGACCCAGAAACAGCGCCAGACACCCCGCAAAGGGCACCAGCAGAGAGTGCACCAGCGTCTGGGGCTGGTACAGCCGGCGCTCGCCGGAGAAGGATTCGGCCAGCTGCTCCTTGGCCTGCTCCAGCCGGGCGGCAAACCCGTCGTCCGGCCGGGTCAGATGGCACAGCGCCGCGCCATCTGGGAACAGCGCTTCAAACAGGGTGCGCTCCCACACGGGGGCGTCCGCGGGCAGGTCCCGGCGGCGGGTCAGCACCAGCGGCGTCTGCTCGGGGTCGCTGCCGTCCCATTCGTCGCTGGACACCGTCACAAGGCCCCGGCGCGCAAACACCAGGATCAGCGACAGCAGGTCCCGGTCGTCGGCCTCGCCGTCCATGAGAAAGCCCGCCTGCGCGCTGGAAAGGTCCTGGGGCACCGCAAAGGCCGCCCCGGCCCGCAGCGTTCCGCGCAGCCCGCCCAGCGCCCGGGCCAGCACCACCAGCCCGCTGAGCGCCGCCAGCGCCAGAAACACCCACACGGCCGCGGGGGTGTTTTCCACCGCGTCCCGGCCCACGCCGGCCGCCAGAGCAAAACAAACCATCTCTTTCATGAAGGCACCCTCTTTCTTTTGCCCACAGTATAGCATATTTTGCCGCCGGGTTGCAAAGTTTTGCAAAATCAAGTATCATTATCTCTGGCTTCTTATTTTCAATCACAAGGAGAACGTCATGATTGCATTGCTGAAAAAATATTTCTGGGTCCTGTTCGTGTCCATGGCCCCCATTGTCGAGCTGCGCGGCGCGGTGCCCATCGGCGTGGGCATGGGCTTGCCGCTGGTGCCCACTTACCTGGTGGCGGTGCTGGGCAACATGCTGCCGGTGCCCATCATTCTGTTGTTCGCAAAGCGGGTGCTGCTGTGGTGCACCACCTGGCCCGGCGCACTGGGCCGCTTTTTCACCAAGATCTATGAAAAAGGCGTCAAGGCCGGCGATAAAATGCAGGAAAAGGCGGGCCGGGGCATCTACTGGGCGCTGTACCTGTTCGTGGCCATTCCGCTGCCCGGCACCGGCGCCTGGACGGGCTGCCTGGCGGCCACGCTGCTGGATTTGAAGTTCTGGCCCAGCGTGGCGGCCGTGCTGGGAGGCGTCATGACCGCGGGGCTCATCATGCTGCTGGGGTCCATGGGCCTGTTCGGCGCACTGAGCTTTCTGTTCTGAAAAAACGGCATGGCACCGGCCATGCCGCTTTTTTTCTGCGGCAAAACTTTTTTGAAAAATGTTGAAGAAAACCGCGCCCTTCAGCCGTTACATATACGAAGGGCAGCGAAAAGGTGGTGAGCGCGGCAAGCGGCGATGAACAATGAACAATTTACGCACATGGTGCAGCAGTACGAGCGGCTGGTCTACACCATCTGCTACCAATTCACCAAAGACCACCAGCTGGCCGAAGATCTGGCCCAGGAGACCTTCCTGGCCGCGTACAGCCACCGCGACGACTGCCCTGCCGACAACTACAAGCCGTGGCTGGCCCGCATCGCCACCAACAAGGCCAAGGATTATTTGAAAAGCGCCTATCACCGACGGGTGCAGGCCGCCGAGGACGACGCCATGGCCGTGCTGGCCGCGCCGCCCGGCACCGGCCCCGAGGATGTGACCATCGACCGGGACAGCGCCCTGCGCATCGAGCACGAGATCCGGGCGCTGAAAGAACCATACCACATGGTGTCGGTGCTGTATTTTCTGGAAGAGAACAGCATCGACGAGATCGCCCGCCGGCTGGAACGGCCGCCCAAGACCGTTCACACCCAGCTGTACCGGGCCAAACAACTTTTGAAAAACGCATTGGAAAGGGGGAAGGGCTGACATGGAACTGTTTTTGGAAAACGGGCATCTGACCGACGAAGCCCTGCACGCCTCATTGGAAGGCACTTTGGACGAGATGGGGCGGCTGGAAGTGGCCGAACATCTGAGCTTCTGCGACAGCTGCCTTTTGCGCTACACAGCGCTGCTGGAAGACGACGTCCTGCTGGAGCCGGAACATCCGCTGACGCCGGGCGTGCTGGAGCGCATCCGCCGCCGGGTGGTGCGCGTGTTCTTCAACCGGTACGCCGCCGCGGCGGCCGCCGTGGTGCTGGCCGTGACCTTCTGGAGCACGGGTCTGTTCCGGGACATCAGCACCATCCGCACCCGGGACCCCGAACCGCCCGCGTCCCAGTCCCAGCAGGTGGAAATGCATGCCGCCGCACGGGTGAACGCCTTCTTCCGCACGGCTTCCTATCACTTGAACCAGGGTTTTGCCGACCTGTTCCATCAATAAGGAGAGAATCGCTATGAATCGTAAAAATGGATTTTGGACCTTCTGCTTTGCCTTCATCCCCGGCGGGGGCCAGATGTACCAGGGGTATATGAAGCGGGGCCTGTCCCTGATGAGCATGTTCATGTTCGTCATCTTCCTGTCGGCCTTTCTGGGCATGGGCCTGCTGAGCCTGATGCTGCCCGTCATCTGGGCCTATTCCTTCTTCGACACCTTCAACATCCATAGCCAAACCCCCGAGCAGGCCGCCCAGAACCCCGACGATTATCTCATTGACGTCAGCGGCCTCATGGGCGAAAACGGCCGCCGCCTGCTGTCCCGCCGCCACAAGCTGATCGGCTGGGGACTGGTGGTGCTGGGCGTGTACGCGCTGTACGCCAACTTTGTGCGCCCGGCTTTGTGGAACGCCGTGTACGCCTACGACCTGACCTGGCTGCAGTGGCTGCTGGACAGCCTGTCCACGCTGGTGGTGGCCGTGCTGCTGGTGGTGCTGGGCGTGTACCTGCTGAAGGGCGGCCCGGCCCGGCAGAACCCGGACGAGGACTACACCGCCTTTAAGGGAGGCGAGGAGCAATGAGCGAACAGGAACTGTGCAGCGCCCCCGTGGAACAGACGCCGCCCCCCGCACCCCCCGCGCCCCGGCCCGTGCGCCGGGTGGGCACCACCACCATGGGTCTGGTGCTGGTGGTGGCGGGCATCGCCATCACCGCGGGCATGCTGAACCCGGACCTGGACTTCTCGCTGCTGTGCAAACTGTCGCTGCTGGTGCTGGTGGCCCTGGGCGTGGAAGTGCTCATCGCCGCCTGTACGGCCCGGCAGGCAAAGCTGAAATACGACGTCCTGTCCATGTTTGTGTGTGCGTTTCTCATCATCGCCGCCCTGTGCGGGACCGCCGCCGCGCCGATGCTGGAGTATGTGGGCCCGGCCCGTCAGAAGGCGGTCCGCCAGCTGGAAGACCAGTGGACCGACCAGGTGCTGGACAGCCTGCGCGGTCAGGAGAACGTGCTGGACGTGAGCTGCTGGCTGTACGCGGACGATTGGTCCACCACCGCCGAGATCCAGCGGGACGGCTTTGACGTCGTTTCCAACGCCCATATACATGTGACCCTGCTGGGCGATTACGCCGACGAGGCATCCTTTGCCGAGGCCTGCGCCCCGGTGGTGGAAGCACTGCGGGACACCTCGGTCGAGGCCCCGACGCTGGAGATCCACTGGAACGGCGCGGGCACCTTTTTCGATCTGTATCTGGACACACCCTTTGCCTGGGAACAGACCGACCTGACCCCTTACGTCAGCGGCGGAAATTTTGAACAAGCCGGGTAAAACCCCTGTAAAAAACCGGAAAAGCGGTTGTGATTTTTGCCCCGGAATGCTACACTAAAAACGGTATTTGAGAAAAAGAGGTGTGCATTTGTGGGTATTTTGAAGGGGTATTCCAAGGAAGAAAAAAGCTGGATGATGTACGACTGGGCCAACAGCGCCCACTCGGTGATCGTGGTCACCATCCTGCCCATTTTCTTCAACACCATCGCCACCGAGCGGGGCATGAGCCTGTGGGGCTTTGCCACCAGCGCGGCCATGCTCATCGTGGCGCTGCTGGCACCCATTCTGGGCGCATTCGGCGATTTTAAGGGCTACCGCAAAAAACTGTTCTTTGTGTTTATGCTGCTGGGCGCGGCCTCCTGCGCGTTTCTGGCGCTCACGCCGCTGATGGACCTGTCCACCCCCGAGCACATGGAGACGGTGGCCATGCTCATCCTGGTGCTGTACATCGTCAGCACCATCGGCTTTGCCGGGGCCAATTTGTATTACGACAGCTTTTTGAACGACGTCACCACCCCCGAGCGCATGGACAAGGTGTCCACCATGGGCTACGGCCTGGGCTACATCGGCGGGTCCACCATTCCGCTGCTGCTGTTCTTGCTGCTGGTGGGTGCCTTCGGGGTGGACATGATGTCCGCCATGTCCTTCGCCTTCGGGCTGACGGCCGTGTGGTGGTTTGTGTTCAGCCTGCCGCTATTGAAAAACGTGGAGCAGAAAAGCTATCAGGAAAAGGACCCGCACCCCGTGCGCAGCAGCCTGAAAAAGCTGGCCGGCACCGCCCGGGAGATCTACGCCCATAAAAACATGTTCGTGTACCTCATCGCCTATTTCTTCTACATCGACGGCGTGAACACGGTCATCCACATGTCCACCAGCTACGGCGACACCCTGGGGCTGGACTCCACCAAAATGCTGCTGGCGCTGCTGCTGGTGCAGGTGCTGGGCCTGCCCTTCTGCCTGCTGTACATCAAACTGGCGGACAAGTTCGGCGCCCGGTTCATGGTGGGCGTGGGCATCGGCGTGTACTGCTTCATCACGGTGTTTGCCTTCTTCATCAGCAAGGAATGGCACTTCTGGGTGCTGGCCATTCTGGTGGCCACCAGCCAGGGCGGCATTCAGGCCCTCAGCCGCAGCATGTTCGGCAAGATCATTCCGGACAAAAAGCGCACCGGCGAGTTCTTCGGCTTCTACGACATCTTCGGCAAGTTCTCGGCCATCATCGGCCCCACGCTGGTGGGCATCACCTCTTCGCTGGCGTACGACGTCATCCACAGCGCCAATCCCGCCCTGTCGGCCGAGGCCGTGGAGGCACAGGCCGCGCCCTGGGGCGTGCTCAGCATTCTCATCGTCTTCCTCATCGGCGGCTTCACGTACTTTTTCGTGCTGCCGAAATATCTGAAAAAGGACTGATCCCATGCCCGAGGCATATACGCATATCCGCATCGCCCGGGCGGCCCAGCAGCGCGCCGCCCAGCCGGTGCCCAGCCAGAACGCCTTTGAAATGGGCGCCCAGGGGCCGGACCCTCTGTTCGCCTACAAGGTGCTTTCCCGCCACAAACCCTTTGACCTGGCGGGCCTGGGCGACCGCATGCACGAAGAGCAGTGCGGCGCCTTTCTGCGCAGTCTGGTGTTCCGGGCCTTCACATCGGCCCAGCGCAGCTATGTGATGGGCTTTCTCACCCATTACGCCGCCGACGCCACCCTGCATCCCTACGTGGCGGCGCAAACCGCGCCGGGCGGCGTGTTCGCCCGGCCCTACGGCCACGGCTTCTGCGAAGTGGCCATGGACAGCTGGTTCCATCAAACCGATCAGGGCAGCCCCGCCGTCCCGGCGGACACGGCGGCCCCGCCCCTGTACACGGCCCAGCTGGCCGAAGTCACCGAGCTGCTGCACGCCTGCATTCTGGAGGTGTACGGGCAGGACATCACCCGGGAAGCGCTGGCCGATGCCTTTCACGACTTCCGCTGGCTGCACGGGCTGTTCTGTTCGCCCCGGGGCGGCCGGCGCGCGCTGGTCACCCTGGCGGAAACGCTGGTGCTGCACAAGCCCGGCTGGGGCCGTTCGCACATGACCCCGGCCAAACTCCCCCGGGACGGTTTTCCCGCCCGCTGGCACGACCCCTATACCGACCAGGACCGGGAGGAAGACCCGGCCCAGCTGGCCGACCGGGCCGCGAACCTGGCGGCCGAGTATCTGCGGGAGGCCAGCGGCTACTGGCAGGGCCTGGGCAGCAAGGAGCGGCTGGCCCAAAAGCTGGGGGACCGCAGCTATACCACGGGCCTGCTGAGCCGGCCGGCCCCGGAGGAAGACGCCCATGAAGCCTGAAAAAACGCCCGAAAAACAAGCCGGGTCCCATTCCATGCTGGCCTTGGGCCTGTGTTTCGGGGTAGCGCTGGGCACGGCCTGGGACAATCTGGCCCTGGGCCTGTGCGTGGGTCTGCTGCTGGGCACCGCCCTGGAAAACGTTCGGAAATAAACACGCAAAGGAACATCCGCGCCCCCGGCTTGCCCTGCCGGGGGCGCTGTGTTATACTGAAAGAAATCTGTTTCATCAGGAGGGCGCTTCGCCGTGCATCGTCCCATCTAAAACCGGAAGACGCCTGGTCCGGTCCCGCCGGGTGCGGGGCCGTGCTTTGCTGTATCTGCGTTTTGGAAAGGATGATTTTTTTATGCAACGTTCTCAACGGGGCGTGGCGGCGCTGTGCCTGACGGCGTTTTTGCAGGGCATGGTGTTCTACGCGCCGGTAGCCGCATTGTACCGCACCCAGGCGGGCATCAGCCTGGGGCAGATCGCCCTCATCGAAAGCATCTCCTGGCTGGTGGTGCTGGCGCTGGAGATCCCCTGGGGCCTGTTCACGGCCCGGGTGGGGTACCGGGCGTCGCTGCTGGTGTGCTGCGGGCTGTACTTTGTCTCCAAGCTGGTGTTCTGGCGGGCGGATTCCTTCGGCGATTTTCTGGCCGAGCGCCTGCTGCTGTCCGCGGTGGTGGCCGGCCTGTCCGGCTGCGACAGCGCCTGCGTGTGCCTGTGCGCGGGCGGGCAATCCCAGCGGGCCCTGGGCTTTTACGAGGCCGCGGGCATCGCCGGGCTGCTGGCAGCCAGCGTGGTGTTCGCACTGTTTTTGGGCCAGAACTACCGTCTGGCCGCGCTTTTGACCGCCGTCAGCTACGGGCTGGCCGCGCTGGCGGCACTGGCGCTGCCCGCTCTGCCCGCGCCGCCCCGGCAAAGCGCCCGCGCCCAGCTGGCGGCGCTGGCCGCGCAGCTGCGGGCCGCACCCCGGTTCGCGCTGTTTCTGGTGGCCGGGGCGCTGCTGGCCGAGGTGTGCCAGTTTTCCACCGTGTTTTTAAGCCAGCTTCTCTGGGCGGACCGGGGCTTCGGGCCCGGCGCCCTCACCGTCGCCTATCTGGCGCTCACCGCCGCGGGCCTGTGCGCCGGCGGCTCCCACCGGGTCACCGGCCTGCTGGGGCCCCGCCGTCTGGGCCGGATGTGCTTTGGCACCGCCGCCGTGTGCTGCGCGGGCCTGGCGCTGGGGCCCGGCCCGGTGCTGTGCACCGTGTTCCTGCTGGCGCTGCAGCTGGCCGCCGGAGTCTACCGCCCCTGGGAGCTGTCCCGCCAGAACGCCTGCGCTTTGCGCTGGGGCCCGCCCAGCGTGATGCTGTCGGGCTATTCCATGGTGTCGGGGCTGGTGTCCGGCGCGGTGAACGCCGGCATGTCCCGGGCCGCCGACGTGTCCCTGTCGCTGGTGCTGGCCTGCTGCGCGGGCCTGTGCTGTGCCGGTGCGGTGCTGTTCGAAGCGGGCTTTCGCGCCCAATCCACCCAATAAAAGGAGAATCGACCCATGAATCCTCGTTTGAATGTGACCCAGAAAACCTACTACGCCTTGGGCGTGCTGGCCTCGGTGCTGAACCTGGCGGGCGGCGCGCTGTACCTGGCGGGCATCTACGCGGCGCTGCTGTTCAACATCGCCTCGTTTCTGGCCGGCGCCATGATGCTCATGACCGGCGCCTGCGCCGGGGTGAAAAGCCTGACCGGCCGCCTCAGCCTGCTGGCGGCGGCGCTGGTGGTGTTTTCCCTGATGGGCGGCGTGCCCGCCAAACTGGGCGGCGCGCTGGCCTGGCCCTGCTTTGCCGCGCCCTACTGGAAAAAGGGCGAGCCGCTGCACACCATGGTGTTCCTGACCTTCCTGGCCGGGGGCGTGCAGCTGGTGTTCAGCTTTGTGGCCCTGCCCGCGGCCCTGAAAGCCTGCCTGGCCGTGGTGTTTGCCGCCGTGCAGCTGGTGCTGGCCTATCTGCTGTACTGCGACCAGCGGGACAACGCCGCATAACCCTTCTTCCCCCCGCATAGAAATAGGGACAAGGAGGGAATGTTTTGCGCTTTTTGAAATCGCTTTTGTGTGCCGCCGTGTGCTGCGCGGTGCTGGCCGGGTGCGCTGCGCCCGCCGGGTCTGACAGCTCCCGGCCGGACTTCACCGGCGTGCCCGAAAACTGGCGCGCCACCGCCGACGAATCCGTGGCCCCGGCCGATTACCGGGCCGTGTGGATCAGCTATCTGGAATGGCCTTTGCTGGACACCTCTTCGTCCGACGCCTTCACCGCGTCCGTGGGCGCGCTGCTGGACAACTGTAAAGGTCTTGGCCTGAACACCGTCATTGTGCAGGTGCGCCCCTTTGCGGACGCCATCTATCCCAGCACCCTGTTCCCCTGGAGCCATCTGGTCACCGGCGTGCAGGGGCAGGCGCCGGACTTTGACCCCCTGGCCATTTTTGTATCCGAAGCCCATGCCCGGGATCTGTCCATCGAGGCGTGGTTCAACCCCTACCGGGTGTCGCTCAACGACCAGATGCCCCCGGCCCTGGCTCAGTCGGGCCTGACCGCCACCCATCCCGAATGGGTGAAAGAGGCCGCGGGCGGGCTGTATCTGGACCCTTCCCGTCAGGACGTGATGGATTACATCTGCGCCGGCGTGGACGAGGTGGTGCGCAATTACCAGGTGGACGGGGTTCAGTTTGACGACTATTTTTATCCCACCACCGAGGAAAGTTTCGACCTGGCCGAGTTCCAGGCCTCCGGCACCACCCTCTCGCTGGAGGACTGGCGGCGGGACAACGTGAACCGCCTGGTGCAGCAGGTGTACCAGACCGTGCACACCGCCGCTCAGGACACGGGCCGCACGCTGCGGTTCGGAATTAGTCCTCAGGGGAATAATGATAATAATTATAACACGCAGTATAGCGACGTGGGCCGGTGGATGTCCACGCCGGGGTATGTGGATTACGTGATGCCCCAGGTGTATTGGGGGTTTGACTACCGGCTGCAAAGCGGGTCGGACCAGTACGCCTTTGCCAACATCGTCAACCAGTGGGCGGCCATGCCCCGGGCGGAAGGGGTTTCGCTGTACTTCGGGCTGGGGGCCTACCGCATCGGGGACGGCGACGGCTCGTCCGCGCCCAGCGGGGAGTGGACCAGCGGCCGCAATCTGGCGGATATGGCCCGGTCGCTGGCGAAGAACGGGTACGGCTACAGCCTGTACCGGTACGCCAGCCTGTTTGCCAACAGTGCCTGGCCGGACCTGGCGGCCGCGGAGTGCGCGGCGCTGCGCCAGGCCAACGGCGTGTAAATCAAAAAAGACCCCCGTTCCGCGGAACGGGGGTCGTTTTTTTTCGTCTGTTGAAAGGGGCCGTCAGCCCACAAATTTGGAGCCGTTCCACTCTTTGCAGCGGATGCCCCGGGCGCGCAGCGCTTCGCACAGCTTGGCGCCGTTTTTGCCGGTGCCGGGGTTTTCGGCCTCGTCGTAGTGATACGGGATCACCAGACCCGGCGCGCGGCTCATCTGCGCGATCTGGTCGGGCACAGTCTGCTCGAATCCGGGCATGTTCCACACGCCGTCGCAGCAAACGAACAGCACGTCGCAGCGGATGTCGTCGTCCAGCACGTCGGTGTCGCCGGACAGATACCACCGCACGCCGCCGAACTCCAGCAGCAGGCCGAAGCCGAACCCTTCGGGGTGGTGTTTGTTCTCCGCCACCAGAGGCGTGACCATGGCGCCGCACTCAAACACCACAGTGGGGGACAGGCTGGTCACGGTGGTGATGTAATCGGGGTCGATCTCAAAGTCCGACTGCAGAAGCCGGCTCACCTCGGCGGTGGTGGCAAAGCAGGTGTCCTCTTTTTTCACGCGGGCGATGTCTTGCGGCGAATAGTGGTCGCCATGGCTGTGGGTGATGATGATCAGGTCCGCGTCCTGGGGGCGGTCTTCCAGCCCGTACGGGTCCACATAGATCACTACATCGTCTTTTTCAAAACAGACACAGCCGTGCTTCACAAAACGCACAAGTTGAAGGGGGTCCATAAAACAGCTCCTTATTTTTTGTTTGTATATTTTTTAAAATGTAGTATAATAGGCATGATATCGTTTCAGCCTACATGTGTACAATCACCATTGTAGCGAGTTTTTGCTAAAAAGTCAAAGACCGGAGGAAATATTTGGATGAAAACCAGTAAGAAACGTATTTTGGCATTTGTGTGCGCAGTGTGCGCGCTGGCTGCGTGCCTGTCGCTGACCGCCTGCTCCAGCGAGGCGGCCCCTGCGGAAGAAGACGACAGCATTGCCGAGACGGACCTTCTTCAGGCCGAGGCGGGCGGTTCCATCACCCTGCCGGAAGGTCTTTCCATGCCCGAGGAAAACAGCGCGTTTGTGACGCAGCTCAGCGGCGATACGCTGGCGGGCGCCTTTAAAAACGCCACGTCCAACTACAAGACCACAGGCTACTTCACCACCAACGGTTCCATCACCGTAACGGTCAGCGGCGAGCTGTTCACCGACGGCGTGGACACCCAGTGGAAGGACGCCACCTTCTCCCTGTGGAAGCAGGGCGACGAGACCACCCAGTACGTCAGCACCGTCCACTGGACGGCGGACGGCACCACCCAGACCTACACCTTCACCGGTCTGGAGCCGGGGGTCCCCTACCGGGTGGCCTTCACCTACAGCGACGTGTATCAGTACAAGCTGTCGGCCACGTTCAACATCACGGGCATCGTCAGCGAGACGGACAGCGAGGATTTGGATCTGAACGAGGAATAATATGAGCGACTGGAAGCGGATGAAATGGCTGCCCGTGGGCGCGGGGGCGCTGTTGTGTGTGCTGGGCCTGGCCTCGCTGCTGTGGCCGGCGGCGCTGGTGCGGCTTCTGCCCATTCTCATCGGGCTGGCCGTGCTGGTGCTGGGCACCGCCGAGATCGCCTACCGCCTGGCCATGCGCGCCGCGGGCGACGGGGGCGGCCCTCCGCTGCTGCAGGGGGCGGCGGCCCTGGCCGTGGGCCTGGTGCTGCTGCTGAACCGGGACGTGTCCATGGTGTTCATGGGCCTGGTGCTGGGCCTGTGGGCCCTGGTCAGCGCCGGGTTTCGCATCCGGGCGCTGGTGCGCCTGCGCCGGGCGGGTCTGCCCTGGGGCAGCGTGGCGCTGGACGCGGGCCTGAAACTGGTGCTGGCGGTGTTCATGCTGGTGCGCCCGGTAAAAACCATGACCCTGTGGGCGCAGCTGGTGGGGGTGTTCTTTCTCATCATCGGCGTGTCGGTCATTGTGTCCGCGCTGTACTTTGACCGCGCCTTCCACGACAGGGACGACTTCTGAGCCTGCGGGCCCCGCTTCGGCGGGGCCTTTTGCGTTTTTTTGTCGTGCATCGCCCTTTTCCTTGATTTGGCCCGCCGGCCATGCTATGATGAACCCAAGAGAGGAGAGATGCCCATGCCACGCATGGTGGAACAGAAGATCCGGTCCGCGGTGCCGCTGTATCTGGCGGCCGGGGCCTTTCTGGCAGCGTCGGCGCTGCTGCCCATCTATCAGTGGTGGGCCATCGTCCTGGCGGGGGTGCTGGCCGCCGGGGTGTATTGGGTCGCCGACAAAAAGATCCCGCCCCGCACGGTGCTGGTGGAGCAGCCGTACCAAACCGGCAGCCAGGACCTGGACGAGCTTCTGGCCCAGGCCCAGACCCGGCTGGATCAGCTGCATACGCTGAATGAGCGCATCCCCGACGCGGCGCTCAGCGCGGCCATTCTGCGCATGGAAAACGCGGGCGCGGCCATTCTGGAAAAGCTGTCCGCCGAGCCGGAGAAAGCCCGCAGCGCCCGGCGCTTTCTGGCCTATTACCTGCCCACCGCCGTGAAGGTGCTCACCGCTTACGCGGATTTGGAAGCCGCCGGCGCCGACGGCGAGAACGCCCGGGCTCTGGCCGCCCAGGTGGAGCAGAACGCCGGCACCATCGCCCGCGCCTTTGAAGCCCAGCTGGACAGCCTGTTCGCCGGGCAGGTGCTGGATGTCTCCACGGATTTGGAAGTGCTGGAGGCCATGGCAAAAAGCGACGGCCTGACCGACGGCCCCCAACTGACCCTGTAAAACGAAAGGATGAACAACCATGGAACAGAAACCCGAACTCACGCTGGAAATGCCCGCCCCCACCCTGACGCTGGACGCCCAGCCCGCCACCCCGGCCGACCAGAAGGCCGCTGAGGAAAAGGTGGAGCCTGTGGTGCTGGACGAGGAGAGCCTCTCCGAGGAAGAGCGCCGTCAGGTGGAGGAGTTTTCCCAGAAGATCGACCTTTCCAATTCCACGCAGGTGCTGCAGTACGGCGCCGCCAGCCAGAAGAAAGTGGCGGATTTTTCCGAAACGGCCCTCAACAGCATCCGCACCAAGGACTTGGGCGAAGTGGGCGACATGATCACGGGCCTTGTCACGGAGCTGAAAGGCTTTGACGCCACCGCCGAACAGCCCAAGGGCATTCTGGGCTTTTTCAAAAAGGCCGGCAATCAGATCGAGGAGCTGAAAACCCGCTACGCCAAGGCCGAGACCAACGTGGAGCGCATCGAGGGCATGCTGCAGGACCATCAGGTCCAGCTGCTCAAGGACATCGCCATGCTGGACAAGATGTACGAGATGAACATGGTCTATTACAAAGAGCTGACCATGTACATTGTGGCCGGCAAGAAAAAGCTGGCCGACGTGCGGGAAAACCAGCTGCCCAAGCTGGTGGAAAAGGCCAAGGCTTCGGGCCTGCCCGAGGACGCCCAGGCCGCCAAGGACCTGGAGGATCTGTGCACGCGCTTTGAAAAGAAGCTGTACGATCTGCAGCTGACCCGCAGCGTCTCCGTGCAGATGTCGCCCCAGATCCGCCTGATCCAGTCCAACGACACCATGATGGCGGAGAAGATCCAGACCTCCATCGTGAACACCATTCCCCTGTGGAAGAGCCAGATGGTCCTCAGCCTGGGCCTGGCCCACTCGCAGCAGGCCATCGAGGCCCAGCGCGCGGTCACGGATATGACCAACGAGCTGCTGCGCAAGAACGCCGCCGCCCTGAAGCAGGGCACCATCGAGGCCGCCAAGGAGTCCGAGCGCGGCATCGTGGATCTGGAGACGCTGAAACAGACCAACCAGAGCCTGATCGAAACCCTGGACGAAGTGGTGAAGATCCAGACCGAAGGCCGCGCCAAACGCGCCGCCGCCGAGACGGAGCTGGGCCGCATTGAGGGCGAATTGAAGGCCAAACTTTTGGAGATGGCTCAATGAAACACAGACTTTCCGAAAACCGCGCCCTGGGCGTGACGGCGCTGTGCTGCGCGGTCCTGGTGGGGGTGCTGGGCATCGGGTGCGCCAAGGTGCGCGCCGTGGCCCAGGCGCCCGCCGACTACTACCGCACCAGCATGTCCGCGGACTTTGCCGCCCGGGAGGCAGCGGCCGGTTCGCTGCTGGCGCTGGCCGAAGGCAACGTGGACGACAGCCTGCTCCAGTCCGCCCAGGCGGCGCTGGACGAAAGCTGTGCCGCCGCCGATGACCCGGCGGCCCGCTACGCCGCGGGCCTTTCGCTGAAAACGGCGGTGGAGCTGCTGTACAACGCCATGCCCGCCGACGAGCGGGACGGCCAGGGCAGCCCGGCGCAGATGGCCTGGTCGGAGTTCACCAGCCGCACTGCGATCTTGTCCCATGCGGTACCGGAATACAACGAGCTGGCGCGCACCGCCGCCCAAAAGCTGTCGGGCTTTCCGGCGCAGTTTCTGGCGGATCTGGCGGGCGCCCACACCGAGGAGATGACGGCATGAAGCTGAAAAAGCGCCTGGCCGCGCTGGCGGCCGCCGCGGTGCTGGCAGCGGCCTTCTGCGCACCCGCGCTGGCACTGCTCAGCCCCACCGCGGATTTTTATGTCAACGACAGCGCCGGCGTGCTGGACGAAGCCACCGAGCGCCAGATCGTGGAACAGAACGACGGGCTGTACGCAGCCTGCGGCGCACAGATCGTGGTGGTCACGGTCAACGATACCGAGGGCCTGGGCACCGCGGAGTACGCCTATCAGCTGGGCAATGAGTGGGGCATCGGCTCTTCGTCGGAAAACAACGGCGTGCTGCTGCTTTTGTCCATCGGCGAGCAGGATTATCAGTGCATTCAGGGCTCCGGGCTGGAGGATTCGCTGTCCACCATGACCCTCAGCCGCATTCTGCAGGAAGACCTGGAGCCGGACTTTGCCGCCGGCGATTACGACGCAGGCGTGCAGAAAACCTTTGATACATTGTACCGGCAGGTCTGCGCCATCTATGGGCTGGACCCGTCGAACCCGGCGGCCAACGTGGCGCCGGGCGCGGGCTATGAGCAGCCGGCATCCTCGGGCCTGTTCGGCCTGGGTCTGGCGGCGCTGGTGCTGCCGCTGGGCGCGCTGGTGCTGGTGCTGGTGGTGCTCTCGCTGCTGCGGCCGGTGCGCGTGGGGCGGTATCCCCGCTACGGTTGGCCCTATGTTCCGCACCGTCACATTTACCGGCGGCCCGGCCCGCCCCCGCCTCCTCCGGGGCCCTGGGGCGGTTCCATGCTGGGCGGCTCCGTGCGGCGTCCGCCCCGTCCGGGCGGCGGCAGCTTCCGCATGGGCGGAGGCGGCAGTTTCCGCAGCGGCGGCGGTTTTCGCGGCGGCGGAGGCGGCGGCTTCCGGGGCGGCGGTGCAGGCCGCGGCCATTGATGATGCAGGACGGCACAGCTTTTTCGCTGTGCCGTCTTTTTTGATGCAAGTTGGAAACAATCCCGGCGTAAAATGGCCGGGAAAGGAAGAGCGCCCATGAAGAAATTGTGGTTGATTTTGCTGGCGGCGTGCCTGTTGGGGTGCGTGCCCGCGCAGCCGGAAACAGAGCCGTTTCCGCCCAAAATGCAGATCCAGCGGCATGTGCCGGGGCAGGGGAGCACGATGTTGACGCTGGAGCGGACGCAGGCGGGCTGGCGGGTCTGCCGGACGCAGTACGACGAACAGTCCCGGCTGTGCCGAAGCCGGTGGACGGTGACCCGCCGCAGCGACCCCTCCGGCCTGCTATCCGGCTGGTGAAAAGAGCGCAGATAAAAAAGGGGACAAACGGCCGTACGCCTTTTTTCTCAGAACCATTGAAAAAGCTGTGTCATCCCGGCCCTCGCCCGCCCACAACAAGGGCGGGCGTTTGCTTACGCAAACCGGGCAGGCCGGTCGAAGGGCCGTGACAGGCCCTTCGTGGCTTCGCCATCCCGGCCCTCGCCCGCCCACAACAAGGGCGGGTGTTTGCTTGCGCAAACCGGGCAGGCCGGTCGAAGGGCCGTGACAGGCCCTTCGTGGCTTCGCCATCCCGGCCCTCGCCCGCCAAAATCGCGGCGGGCGTTTGCTTGCGCAAACCGGGCCAGCCGGTTGCGGACCATCTATGGTCCGCATTTCTCGCCCCATCCCGGCTCACGCCGTGACGGGTCCCCGCTCGAAACCCCGGCCCTCGCCCGCCAAAATCGCGGCGGGCGTTTGCTTGCGCGAACCGGGCCGGTTGCGGACCATCCGGGGGCCGCGTTTCTCGCCCTCAAAACAAAAACCGGGACCTTTTGCTGTCAAAAGGTCCCGGTTTGTTTTGTCTTTTGCAGGCGCTGTCAGCGGTTGCACTTCCACACATGGTACAGCCCGTCCAGAAGCAGGTTGGGCGCCAGCGTCACGTCCCGTTTGCAGTGGGGCACGATCATGCCGGCAATGCCGCCGGTGGCCAGTACCGTGCGGATGCAGCCCAGTTCGGCTTCGAACCGGTCCAGCATGCCGTCCAGCATGCTGGCGGTGCCCAGCACAATGCCGCTCTGCATGCTCTCCACGGTGGTCCGCCCGATGGCGTGGGCCGGCGGGCACAGGGCCAGCCCGCCCAGCTGGCTGGCTCCGCTGACCAGGGCGTTCAAACTCAGCAGCACGCCGGGCATGATGCTCACGCCCCGCACCGCGCCGGTTTCGTCCACCGCGGTCATCTTGGTGGCGGTGCCCAGGTCCAGCACCACGGCGGGCAGCGGCCAGACCGCCCGTGCCGCAATGGCGCCGGCCAGCAGGTCGTCCCCCAGTTCGGCGGGGTTCTCAATGTCCACGGTCACACCCGTGCGCAGGCTCTGGTGCAGAACCAGCGGCTTTACGCCGCACAGCGTGCCCAGCGCCCGGCACAGCGTGTCGGTCATGGGCGGCACCACGCTGGACAGCACCGCGTCCTCCACGTCATCGGGGCGCAGATGGTACAGCCGCAGAATGCCCTCCAGCTGCAGCGCGTACTGGTCGGCCTCCAGCGTCTTGTCGGTGGCCAGCCGGGTGGAGAACACCAGCGCCTCGTTCTGATATCCTCCCAGTACAATGTTGGTGTTGCCAATGTCTACGGCAAGAATCATATCCCTCGCTCCTTTTCCGGTCGGGCCAGCCGCGCGCCGGCCCATTCCATCAGCTGCCGGCACAGGTCTTCCCAGTCCGCCGGCTTGTTTTTCAGTTTCGGTACCGCGATGTCCCCGCTCGAAACCCCGGCTCTCGCCCGCCAAAAGCAGGACGGGCGTTTGCTTGCGCAAATCGAGCAGGCCGGTTGCGGACCATCCATGGTCCGCATTTCTCGCCCCATCCCGGCTCACGCCGTGACGGGTCCCCGCTCGAAACCCCGGCTCTCGCCCGCCCACAACGAGGGCGAGCGTTTGCTTACGCAAACCGAGCAGGCCGGTCGAAGGGCCGTGACAGGCCCTTCGTGGCTTCGCCACCCCGGCTCTCGCCCGCCCACA
>NZ_JBBMFA010000108.1:0-18145 GCF_040096265.1 Ruthenibacterium intestinale | reverse complement strand
TTCTTGGTCTGGTCGGTCTGCTGCATGGCAAGGTTCTTTTTCACTAAGGCTTCAAACTCCGCCCGGTTGCTGATAGAATAGTCCTCGATTTTCTTCAGCACTTCCGCGATGGTCTGCATGAGCAAGTCCGCGTCCATGATGTGCGGGGAATGGCATTTGGGGTTCTTGGCTTTTCCCTTGTGGTACTCACTGCAAAAAGCAACGTGCCGCTTGCCGCCGTTCCGGTAATCTATACGAATGTGCATTTTTGCGCCGCAGTCTTTACAGAAAAGCAAGCCGGACAGAGGGTGGATTTCCCCGTCTCCGTTGGGGCGTCTGACGGGTGCGTTTTCCAAAATCCGCTGTACGGTTTCAAAATCGCTGCGGCTGATAATCGGCTCATGCACATTTTCTGTGATGTGCCACTGGCTCCGGTCTACATAGTGGTTATGTTTATCCCGGAAATGCTTTGTAGTCTTGAAGTTGACTACATCTCCGCAATACTCCTGCCGTGTGAGGATATTGGTCAAGGTGACTTTGTTCCACTTGCAGCGGTTATCCTCGTTGAGCGTCTTATTTTTACAGGTTCCCCGCCCTCGGTCTTTCATATAGAAAGTGGGGGTAGGGATTTGCTCGTTTTTCAGATGCACGGCGATTTGGTTGCGGTTTTTCCCGCCGATAAACAGACGGAAAATCAAACGGACAACCTCGGCGGCTTCTTCGTCGATTATCCAAAAATCCTTGTTGTCCGGGTCTTTGATATAGCCGTAAGGGGCTTCGGTGACAATCGGCTTTCCACTCATGCCTTTGGTCTTAATGCCCGTTTTCACTTTCTTGCTGATGTCCTTTGCATACCACTCCGACATGATATTGATAAAGGGCGCAAACTCCAATGTGTCGGGCTTCTCGCTGTCAATGCCGTTGTTGACCGCGATAAAGCGCACATTGTTCCGTCTGAATATCTCCATCGCGTTGCCGACTTGGAGATAGTCACGCCCCCAGCGGGTAAGGTCTTTCATAATGCAGACACCGATTTTCCCGTTTTCCACATCGTCCATCATGCGGGAGTAGGCGGAACGGTCAAAAAACCTGCCGCTTTCGTCGTCGTCGATGTAGTGCCGGATATTGGTCAGGTGCTGCCCTCTGGCATAGTTCTCCAAAAATATTTTTTGGTTCTGTATGCTGTTGCTCTCGCCGCCGTCCCTGTCCTCGTCGCCCACGGAAAGGCGGGAGTAAAGGGCTGTAATTTTGCTATAATCAGTCATGTGCATAACCTCCTGTGCGTCCATGTATGTGTCATTTACACTTAAAATTATGCACTCCATCGTGCAGATCCGTATTCTTCGCCCTGCCGGAACTTCTTGCGGTTTTTGCCCTTGACGTAGACCGCCAGCTTGAGCAACACGCCAGCCGACAGACCAACGAGCAGATCGACGGGATGGAAGCTGGGCAACGGATTTGCGAAGGCAGTGCCAAACACGGCAAAGCCGTTTGTCAGTTTGTCGATGAACGCCGTGCCGGGGGCAAGACGAAACACGGCGGCAATCTTATCCGCAAAGTAGAAGGCGAAGACATACGGAAGGTTCAGAAGAATGAGCTTCTTCACGTCGGGTTTGTTCACAGCTCCACACCCCGATCCTTGGCTTTGACCTTGACCTTCTCCTTGTGCTGCGCCTTGCTCTGAGCTTTCTCCTGATCCAGCTTGTGCCGGATGGACGGCTGTTCCTTCTGCTTGACAGTCTTGGCAGAGAACTCCTTGAAGGCGGCGGTCATAACATCAACGTCCCGTCCCTTGAAGAAGACAAGATAGCTGGGCGGCTCAACGGAAACGTCCTTCTTGAGCGCAAAGTCCAGACCGTATTTGCTGGCAGTCCGCTCAAAGGACTTGATGTTACCGTCCGTCACTTCAATGTTGGAGATGGCGGCATTCTGGCTCATCAGATGTTTGATGGACTGCTTGCCGCGATAGGTTTTAGGTTGCTGCATCTGCTTCTGCGCCTTCTCGATTTCCTGAACGAACTTGTCCAGAGCCTTTTTCAGCACCTCAGCGGAGATTTTACCGCCCTTGATCATGATTGCAACAACTTTGGTGTTGACTTCATCCTGCAATGCAGTGATACCTCCTTTCCTTGGAATGGTTAAAGTGATGTTGCCTCAGCTAAGGCGGCACACCCGGCAGATGAATGAATATGACCATGTAAAGCCCTCCTTTCAGGCATAAAAATAGCCGCCAGCGTTTCGCTTGCGGTTTACCAGCCGTTGAAATCATGATTGACCTTTGCGGAGTAGAAATTGTCCATCGTTGCCGGAGCGTTATAGAGTGTGGTCAGGAGATATGCCCTGATGTTCCGAATGTTGGACGGACATTCCTTCATAGCGTGGAAAACATACTCGATGTGGCTGCTGTCCAGCTTGAGAAAGCGGGACTTGACCACTTGCTGCGGCATATCTTCGCCATTGATGCGGATGGTAGGAGCAGTTGAGCAAACGGCATCCAGCATGATCTCGACAATTTCACCGAGGCGGTCTCCGTCAGGGCGGTCTTTCATAATCTCGTATTCGATGTTCTCTTCGATGATTTCTCTATATCGCTCTCGCTCATCCATCCAATCAGTCCCATCATTTCTGCGTCCTGTGCCTGAGTGATTGATAGATGGAGTATTGTTCAAGTGAGTATTTTCTTGGTGTGTAATTACTTGGTTCGTATTTATTTGCATTGGGTTTCCCGATGTCGGGACATCCGTTGCCGGTTTTACCGGTATCGGCTTTTCCGATGACGGTGAATCCAACGCCGGTTTTGACAACTCCGGTATTTCAAAGACAAGATACTCGCTTTGCGCCATTCTGCCGTTTTTGTCCCTACGCTGACGCCTGATGATATAACCGGCATCCTCCAATTCCTGCACAGCAGAGCGAACGCCGTCGATGCCGTCCGCGTTGAGCTTGGCAAGCCCCTTGAGGGAGTAGTCCCATTCATCCGGAAGGCTGAGGATTTTCGACATCAGCCCAACAGCCTTGAGGGAGAGCTTCTTGTTGCGAAGATGGTGATTGCTCATCATCGTGAAGTTCTCGATCTTGGGGACTCTGAAAACTGCCATAAAATCACCTTGCCATCTTGGGAAGCAGCTCTTCGCCGCACTTTTTCTGGAACTTCATTCGGATGACATCCTTGCCCTTCGGCGTGAAGTAGGTCTGAGAACCGGTGTAGCAGTACGTCACAAAATCGCGGACGATGAACAGTCCGGCATTGCTGTCCTTGTTGTAGGGAAGAAGCTGACCGGAGGGAGAGCGGAATAGGTACTTTTCTCTAAGAAGGAACTGGACGAACTTGCGCTCCGGGATTTTCAGTTCCTTCGCCGTTGTTCTAATATTGGTACAGTCATCCGGATTGATAAAGGCATCGTAGTAATCGGCTTTGGGCTTTGCAGTGTTCAGCTCAACCTCAAGAGCCTTTACGCGATTCTTTTCTCGAATCAACGCCTGAGCGAACTCCATGATGACCGCCGGTTCCTTCTGAATGCGTTCCAGAAGGGAGTCCGTCATGTAGCCGCCGGTCTTGCGGATGGTGGGGACAACTTCATCGAACAGCCAGTGTTCAAACTTCTCAGCAGCAGGGAGTTTGCTGTGAACAATCAGTCGGTAAACATCGCCCTCCGGTATATAGGAAAGGGACTGCATACCACCGCTTGTAAGGGTGTCCCGTTTTAGGACACCCTTGCAGTGATCGATAATTGCCTTTCCGGGTCGGGCATATCCAAGCGCTTTCGCAATATCTGAACCGCAGAACAGGAGTGTTTCCCCTTCGAGGATCGTTCGCACCTCACCGAACTGTTCATTCTTGAAGACTTCGATTTTGTTATTCATGACTGACTTCCTTTCCGGCAGCAGATGTGCCATTTTGATTTTTGAGAGTAGAAACGGGCTTGCAGCAGTAGGGACACTCTACAAACACGCAGGACTGATATTTCCAGAAGGGACGATGAAAGCGGCAGCTTCGGCACTCAGGGAGAATGCCATCTGCGCCGCTGTCAAAATGCTCAAAGCCGGGTGTGGTCTGCATCAGCAATTCCAGTGCTTGCAGATCACCGGCTGTCATGCGTTTCATGCTTAAAAACTCCTTTCTTTCGCCGCATCGCCAGCAGATATTCCGGCTTTTGGGCAACAAAAAAAGAGGGTTTGCTTCTTACTCCAAATTGGAGAAGAAACAAACCCTCTTCGTTTACGATGTAGTTCAGATGATTTCTCGGATGGTATGAATGACACCGAGCAGCAGCCCGATGAAGAAGGCAAGTCCTCCGATGAGACCGCCTATGATTAAGTTCAATGCGAAGATGCCGACTGAGCCGGAGATACCATAACCGCTGGGAATGAGCCAGAGGCACATCCTCCGGATGCCGAACGGTAATCCAACGCAGATCCACATAAGGAAGTAGTCGCATACGCCGTCAGGCATATAGATCGGCTTGAGAAATGACGCGAGGCAGAACGCAAGCGTGATCGGAAGCACAACCTCCTTCAAGAAGACTTTGATAGCACCCACTATATCCTCCTTCTGCCGGAAGTGTGCAGCAGCACCCTCCGGCTTGCTTGATTATTGTGAAAGTCCTTTGTTTTCGGTCAAAAAAAGAAGGGACTAAGCCAGAATGCCTTGGGTTTCAAGGTCTTTCTGATTTAGTCCTATTATCGCACAATAATCTTTGATGATGACCCGTTTGACGATCCCTGCCTCCACATCGGCGATCATCTCCTGGAAACCAGGTCGATTGAAGGTTGTTCCTGAAATGCCGTCGTCAATGTAAAAGCGGAAGTTGGTGTACCCGTGTTCAAGAGCGTACTTCTGTAAAATTTTCTTTTGGTTGATGATACTGTTGCTGTCACCCTGCAATTCATCGTCACGCGATAAACGGCAGTACAAAGCGGTAATAGCTTCGACGCTCATAGCGTTGTAAGGGAATTGAAGTGCGGCAGCGGTGTTTGACTGATGAAACATAATAACCTCCAATCTGGCAGTCAAACACGGTATGAAGTTCTATCTTCATTCTACCGCGTTTTGTTGGTTTTGTCTGCCTATGGAGGTCAAATTGCAGCAGCTTTTTTTCGGACATCATCCTTGATAAGCCGCTCTATTTTAGAAACCACACCGTCTTTTGTTTGTTCCAGGAAGAACGAATTGACGGTGAAGGTTGTATTTCCAATTTTCTTTTCGCTCCGTACTGGCGGGGCGAATTTGTTTTCAAAGTTTCTATCTTCTTGCATAGATTGACCCCTTTCATTGTTTGCAAGTTGATAAGCAATAAAAGAGGCAAAACGGACGGCTGCTGGCACAGCTCCACGGGAGTCTAACCCCGGCCCATGCTGATGGGTGCGGCGCACAATGCTTTGTGGGCGTTCAATGCGCGAGTATCTTTGACCCTGCCCGTGTGTCATCGCCCGCAAGCTGCCACGCTTGCTTTGCGGTCTGGTGCTGTTCGCTCGCCCGTTACAGTGGTCCCGTCCTGCGGACTTGAAACGAGGTCATGGCGCACCGACCGTGTGGCTCGGCACAAACAGGAATGTATCCGTTCGCCTTATACTGCGGCGTTGGCCTCCCAACGGGCTTTCTTTGTCAAGGTGCTGCCTCCGTTCACGAAAGAGAGAAACAGGGAAAGGGTAAGCTGTTTCCGCTTTCAGACCGGGCTTGTCAGCTCATGCTGACAATGGAATGAATGAGCTTGATCTCCAATCGGCGCTTCATGTACTCGTCCATCCGAACATGGGGCTGACCGTCAGGATCGTAAAGCGTCCGGGTGCAGAGCTTATTGATATAGCCCTCATAATACCGGAGTACCTGATCCACAGCCTGAGAGTCCCCGTCACGGGCGGCGTCGATCACCGAAAGAGGAAGAAGCTCCTTGCCCTTGTAAGTGGGTTTCTTCATACCTTCAACCTCCCTTCGGCATGAGTGCGGCCAACTTGATCCGCAGCTCGGTCAATGATTTTGCCCTTCGCCGCTGAACGGCGCTGCGAGACATTCCAACAAGGCGGCCAACCTCCTGATCCGGCAGGTCCAGAACAAAATGCAGGATCAAAATACTCTGCTCCTGAACAGACAAACCGGCGAAGGCATCAGCCACAAGCTCGTTTTCGATATGTAGGTCATACCCGTGGGACGAGAATGTAAATCTGTCGCTGGGGTAGTGATCTACGATGCAGAGCTTGTCCATCTCCATCTGCGGAAGGTCGCTGAATGACAGTTCCCTGTCACGGCGCCTCTGCATTTCCCGGAGGTAGTCGATTGCCTCATGGTACAGTACCAGCTTGCAGTAAGCATCGAACTGGCACCGCTCGCCATAGTCATTGCGGGGGATCATATCCATCTTTTCACCCCCTTTCCTGGGGGAATGAGGTGGGTTTCTCCCTTTCCGCTAACAAGGCGAACGCAAAGCCGCTCGCTACCCGCTAAAAGCCTCCTTTTTGAAAATTTCTTAAAAAATTTTTTCGAGGCGGGATTGTCCTCGGAAAACAGCAAAAAGCGCCCAGCAAGTCGCAACGGACCTGCTGGGCGCAGAAATGTTTTGTAAAGAAGATTGCTTACATGGTATAGTTCATATCCAAAGCCGGACGACTCCGACGGAGGGGCTACGCTTTTTTTAACTGGTGCAGATCATGGATACTGCGAAAAAGAGAAAAGGACACGGCAAAATAACCTCCAATCGGCTACCGTGTCCATGCAAGTCGTCATTGGTTTGTGTAAACGCAAAGAAACGGCGGCTCTGAAATTATCCTTCAAAACCGCCGATTGAGTTTAAACCTTAAAATAGCGCACGAAATTATCTGCCCCAGTCAACGGTTTTTTTCTTTCCCCGGACGGGGCAGATAACTTATTATGCAGAGCGGAACCGATGTGCGCTAATCGGTTCCTTGTACTTTCTCCTTCAGCTTTCGGAAAGATGTATCACTGATGGCGTGTTCGATCCGGCAAGCCTCCTGTTCTGCCGTTTCAAGATCAACGCCAGCGGCCACAAGCTGCTCCATAAAAAATCGGTGCCGCTCATAGATTTTCTCGGCAACCTCCTGACCTATGGCGGTCAGATGGAGAAATCCATCGTCATCCACGATCAGAAAACCACCGTTCTTCAAACCGCCCACCGCATGGCTGATGCTCGGTTTGCTAAAGCCCATGTGCCGGGCAAGATCAACGGAGCGAACCATGCCCTGTTTCCTTTGAAGAACCAACACGGCCTCTAAGTAATCCTCGCCTGACGCATATAGTTTCATTGCCTCCTCCTTCCCACGGCTATTTTAGTTTCCATCCAATCGCTTTCTTGCGAATACCAATGAAATCTGCATAAATACCAGGCTGCCTTATCAAATCCTCGTGTTTGCCTGTCTGAACAATGTGACCACCAGACAACACGAAAATTTGATCTGCGTTTCTGACTGTTTTTAGCCGATGAGCTATCATAATAACCGTTTTATTCTTTGTCAGTTCTGCAATAGCACCCATCAGAAGATTTTCATTTTCTGGATCGACGCTTGATGTAGCTTCGTCTAAAATGATGATAGGAGCGTCTTTCAGGATTGCTCTGGCAATCGAAATCCGTTGCTTTTCACCGCCGGACAATGTAGCGCCTCCCTCTCCAATTACGGTGCCATAACCATCTGGCAGGCTCATAATAAACTCATGGCAGCAAGCCTTTTGAGCTGCTTTTACAACTTCTTCATGGGAAGCCGCTGGATTGCCGAATTTGATATTATTTTCTATGGTATCAGCGAAAAGATATACCTTTTGGAATACTTCGCTAATATTGGTAAGCAGACTGTCCAGTGTGTAATCCCGCACATCTACACCGCCGATTGTAATTTTTCCTCCGTCAACATCCCAAAACCGGGCGATCAGGTTACAAAGCGTACTTTTTCCGGCACCGGACGGACCGACGATAGCCGTTACGGTTCTTTCGGGTATAGTCAGGCTCACATGATCCAGAACCTGGTGTTCGCCATAAGAAAAAGAAACATCATCAAAAACAATATTGTAATTTTCAGGCTTTACGGGTTTACCATGTTCGTCCATGACGGGAGTTTTGTCAATTTCGTTTACTTTGTCAATCGAAACATCCAGTAACCGCAGGAGTGCAGAAGTATTTCCGGCTGACTGAAGCTGACCAAAGAGCATAAAGGATGCTACTGTCATCAGCAGACAAATGGAAAGCGCCATTGTTCCATTCAGATAAAAGTACAGTCCCTCCACTATAGGGTCTGGCGGTCTGCGTAGTGCGACCAGTCAACGGTCAGTTTTTCGGTATTCAGTTTTTCAAACTTGCTGGCGGCGAACAGCATTTTATGCTGTTTGCGGACGGCAAGTCCACAAGGGATAGCCGCTTTAGCGGCGCAAGGGGGTGTAGCCACCTTGACGGAACGAAGTGACGCAACATTCTCGGTCAAGCAGTTTTCTTCTGCTGACGGAGAATGAAGCTCCGCAGGACGCACGATACTCCCGATAGGAGAGTATAGAAGTGCGCCCTTTAGTTCCTAAAGGGATTTTCTTCTGACCCAAATTACATAAAATGTAGATCAAGACATTTCTAAGAGGTACTCTCAGATTTTCACAACATAAGGTTCATCTTCAATAATACCCTGATCGTGGGTAACAATGATAACCGTTTTACCTTCTTCATTGAGTTCGTGCAATAACCTCATAACAATATCTCTATTTTTCTTGTCAAGTGAGCCAGTAGGTTCATCTGCCAAAACAACAGAACATTTTTTCATCATAAGACGAGCTAAAGCAACTCTCTGTTGTTCACCACCGGAAAGCTGATAAACTTTTTTGTTAACTTCCTTTGATAACCCCACACGATTAAGAGCTTCTTTAAGTGATACTTTAGTTCGGCTTGATTTTTTAATCAAACTTAAATTTTCTTTAACTGTCTTATTTTCAAGCAGTGCAAAATTCTGAAAAAGAAACCCCACTGTATCCGCAAAAAAACTGTTTTTATTTTTAAGCCGGGTAATATTCAGCCCTTCGATTATGATACTGCCGCTATCCGGCTTTTCGATACCACCAATCATATTGAGCAAAGTGCTTTTTCCACTGCCGCTATCCCCGCTGATTACTACAAAACTTCCATCCGGAATTTCCAAATTAAAGTTGGAGAAAATTATTTTCTCTCCAAATGCTTTATTTAAGCCACGAATTATAATCATAAACATCCACCTTTCAAGGACTTTGAGATATTTGTTTTTTCAACCCACATAACATTTGTGAAAATGATTGCCATTTCAATAATGGTGAGCAATGCTCCAACCAGTAAAGCAATCCCGACACTTGCGTTAGATATAAAAAGCGAAACAATGCAAATCAATATCACAACGGCTATATTTTCTAAGAGATTAACGGAAATAAATCTTTTGTGCCTTTCATAAAAGCGATAGCCCAAAACCTTTTTGAGGGAGATTTCCATCGCATTAAGTCTAAATTCCATTTTCACTTCAGATATGATGATAGCGATATCTAACAGCAATACTAATACGCAAAGAGAGCTTATAAAGCCAATCAGTTTCACGAGGAAACTATGACTATAAGTATAATCCTCCCCGACATTCGTCAGCATAAAATAGTGTGGACCAAGCTGTTCTGCATATTTTTTCGCAGCATTACGAATTGTGCTTTCATCGCATCCGTAGATCACCTCACCATTATATGTTCCTGTTTCGATATAACTTCCATTCAAAGCAACAGCCTCATTTGCCTGATAAATAACAATCGGATTTGTTGCTCTTGACAATCCGTCAATAGCCTCTTCTCTGTTCGAATTGAGATAATAAAATTGCTCTCTGCCAGAATATTCTTTATAAACAACACGCAGTTCTTCTGCATTTTGGGTAAGAGAGTCAATTTCCTCTTTTGCGATATCTTTGTATGATTCCGCATTTTTTCCCTTTGGCACGAAGACCACGATATCCTCTTTTTCATCATCTTCAGTAAGCATATCAGAAAACCCTTGCAGCATATCTCTGGCATTATGATTTACAAAAATATAATTATCCGTATCGCTTATCCGGCTGCCTATGCAGACCACCGGATTTATAGTGTTGTATTCATTTTCGTAAAGGTCATTCCAAAATTCGCTCTCTTTGGATTCCTCCTCATTTTCTTCAAAAGGAGGTTCAATCTGCATAACTCCAAAATAGTAATCATTATAATGATTTTCTAAAAGAGTAGTGTTTGTAAGTAAATTACCTTGAATGCTACTGAGATTTGTAGTTATTGTAAAAATCGTCATAGCAGTAGCAAATACTTTAAGACCGTTCAGAAGATAAAACATACCTTTTTTATCTGAAGCATTGGCAAAGGCTTTTTTTACATCAAAGCGGACAAAAGCAGCATAAGGAATTACGGAAAGAACTGCTCCGGCACAATACACTGCCAAAATGAGATGATCTTCATACGCTCCCGATATAAATTGAGAAACAAGCAACTTTGCTAAGACGAATAATGCAGCATATGAAATCATATCAGCCACTACAGCTTTTAGAGCAATCACAGCAGCATTTTCGCCCAGAGAAGCTCGTACAACTACTTCCTTTTGTCTGCGTATCACCTCAATCATATTAAGTACAATCATCAATATGGCAACCAGGCCCCAAACAATGAACATCATATCAGTTTCGGTTGATTGCCAAAACTCTGGCTGCGATATAGAATATTCTTTTGCCAAATCTTGATATGTGGCAATAATGTCATCATCGTCACCGATATAGCTGACCATTATTTCCTGTCCATTGCCTGTGTTTTTTGCTTCTCTAAAATCTTCAAATTCTATTACGGTGATTCCGCCTATCAAAGCCGTATATGTTTTTTCCTCAATATCCATTGTGCTTTTAAGACTATCCCGAACAACGGTATCATCACCATAAATATAAAGTCTTGTCTGATAATTAGAAACTCTCTGATTAAAAGTCGAAAAAATATGAACACCATGCTTCTCAGCTGTATCTTCTGCATTGGCTAAAAATGAATCCATATCGTCATTAGTAGTTGTGTATCTGGACGATAAATAATAAGCACCATTAAAGTTCCAGAGCATATTTTGATATACTTCAGCTTGCATAACAAAAGCAAAAATAATCGTAATCAACAGCAATATATTTCTTATATGTTTCATTTAAAATTCTTAAACCTCCTTTGAATAGGTAACAGACACACGATTGCCCAAAATACTAATATGGATTTTTTCATACAACCACATTCTCTTGTTAGATTCTAATTTTCCGTTTTCTTTATTCGCATAAATTATACCATAAAACTCGTGAACAACTCTACCGCAACTTTGGAATATATGAGAAAAGTCCGGACAGTTTTCTGCCCAGACTTCCTCGCTCAATCATAAATCAATTCCGCTTTCACAACTTCCTCTGCCTGTGCCTTGCAAGCGTTCATCTGCCGCACCCATTCCATTTGGTTTTCGGCTTTCAGTTGCTCGGTCACGCCGTTTTGCTCTGCCAGTGACCGCACGATCAGCTCCATGCGGTTTCGTGCCGCTTCGTCAATCTCGGCGCAATGCTCAAAGAGCTTGTCGGATAGCACCAGCTCATTGAACAGTATCGGGCGGTGCATTTCCAGATACGCCTTGCGAAGTCTGCCGTAGTGTCCGAGGGGCTTGGTCTTGCGGATAATGATGTTTGGGATAAGATAATCGCCGTTCTGTGTGTAAGTGATATTCATGCTGTTTGTACTCCTTTCATCGGCTCTCTTTGCGGTAAACTGCTGACAGGGACGAACACGCCCTTTGCAATGTCCTCCGCACGAATGGCGGCTTTCTTGGCTTCGATTTCTGCTTTTTTTCTCCCCTTGATTTTGTCCTCGTATCGCTTCTGCGCTCCGCTGGCTTTCCGCTTCAAGTAGTTCTGATGAAGCCTGTCCTTGCGTTCCTCACGCTTGCGGATTTCCTCTAATTCCTCCGGGGTAAGCTCCACTTCACCAAACGCCGGGGGAACAAATCGACCGACAAAATTGAAGTAAATCTCGACCTCCTGTGTGGTCTGTATACTGCCTTTGCGGTCACGCTCATGCACAAGGATTTTCTCGATAAACTCGTTGAGCATGGCAATGGTCAGCTTGTCGAAGTTCTCGTACTTGTCAATCAGAGCGATAAAACGATCAGCGTCCTTTTCGTGCTTCTCATAGCTCTTGACAGCCTTTTCCAGAACAGAGATTTCAGCGGTAAGCTCGGACTGTTCCTTTTCGTATTGAGCGTCCAGAGTGGCGTATCTGCTATCGGACAGCTTGCCTAAAATGTTGTCCTCATAGATTTTGCAGAGCAGGACTTCCAGCTCGGAAACTCTCTGCTTTGCTGTGGCAAGGCGTGTACGCTGTTTCCTGACCTCTGCTGTCTGCTGGCTGGACTGCGCTTCCTGCACCACACGGACAAACTCGGCTCGGTCATGCTTGGCATACTCGGCAATGGCTTTCAGCATTTCAGAGACAAGGGACAGTACCACATCTTCATTGATACGGTGCTGGGTCTTGCAGAGCTTTCCAACTGGGACTTTGCTGTATTGGGAACAGGTATATTGAGAAATGCGCTTGCCGTTGTTGGTGCGGTGGACATACATCTTGCCGCCGCAATCGGCACAATAGAGCAAGCCCGTGAGGGGAGCTGCTTCGCCCCAGCCGTCCGGGTAGCGTCTGACATTTCCACGGATTTTCTGCACAAGGTCAAAGGTCTGCTGGTCAATGATAGGCTCATGGGTATTCTCGAAAATTGTCCATTCGTCCTCCGGGACATAATGGCTTTTCTTGTCCTTGAAGTGCTTTCGGGTCTTGAAATTGATGGTGTGTCCCAGATACTCACGCTTTTCAAGAATGTTGCAGATGGTGGAAGAACCCCAGCCGTACACATCTTTGAAAGTCTTATTCTTGTTCACGCCCTCGCCGTGCTGGGCAAGGTAAGCGGACGGAATGAGGACTTTTTCTTCTTTCAGCTTGCTGGCGATCTGATACGGACCGTAGCCCTCAATCGTCATGGCAAAGATGCGCTTGACCACATCAGCGGCTTCGGGGTCAACCAACCATTGGTCTCTGGCTTCGTTCCAGAGATAGCCGTAAATGACCGTGCCTGTGAGGTGCTTGCCGGACTTGCCTTTTGACTGGAAAGTGGAACGGATTTTACGGCTGGTGTCTCTGGCATAATACTCGTTCATAATGTTGCGGAAAGGGGTAAAATCATCGTCCCCTCTGGCACTGTCCACGCCGTCATTGATGGCGATAAGGCGAACGCCACGCTGACGCAGGATTTCCATAATCTGACCGACTTTCAGATAGTCACGACCCATGCGGCTCATGTCCTTGATACACAGATACTCCACATTCCCGGCTTCAACCTCTTTCATCATTGCCAGAAATCCGGGACGGTCAAAGCAAGTACCACTAATGCCATCGTCCGTGAAATGGACAATGTTCGTAAACCCCTGCCGTGCGGCGAACTCCTCCAACATAGCCTTTTGATTGGAAATGGAATTGCTCTCACGCTGCTGGTCATCATCTTTGCCAAAGTCATCACGGCTCAGTCGTTCGTACAGAGCTGTGATTTTCTCGTTTTTTCTCATAACTTGCGCTCCTTTCTTCGGTTTTAGGTTGTGTGTTCTAAGAGACTTCCCAACCGCTTGATTAAGAAGTCTTTTAGAGCATACAACACCCGCCGCCATCTTGAATTTGCGGTACTGCTTGACGGCGAAGTGGTCCGGCTCCCGTTCCTCCAACTGAGAAAAAAGCAGGTCCACCGGGCTTTGATAGGTTTCGTCATCCTCTCTGGCTTCACTGGCATTGATAAGGTCCAGAAGCGTGATGAAGTTCTTTTCTTCCTCCGTGGCCTCGTACCAGATGTAGCCGATCAGCGCGGAATAATAGAGGCGTTCCGCTTTGACCCAGAAATCTTCCGAAGATTTTTCGCCTTCGCCCTTCGTGTTCATAATCAGGGCGTTCACCAGCTTTAAGATATCCTTCTCTGACCGAATGTAGGCCAGTGGGTTGTATCTCATGGATTTTCGGAAGTTTATCAGGTTGAGGCACTTGATACGGTATTTCTTCCGTTCCAGGAAAGTGCCGATCTCCGGCAGCAGGGTTCCTTTCGGATCGGTGCAGACATAGGACGAATGGGCTTGCAGCAGAGATGGCTTACAGAAGAACCGCGTCTTGCCGCTGCCGGAACCGCCGATCACCAGAATGTTTTTATTTCTGGCATACTTCGGCTGCTTTGGACGGCTCGCCATTGTGATCCGTTCCGTCTGCGTCATGGGGATGTTTTGGAAAAAGTCCTTGTCCATGTAGGGAGCAATATCCGCCGCCGTACCCCAGCGGGCAGAACCATACTCGATTCCGTGGCGGTATTTCTTTGCGTTCTTGCCTTTCAGGTAGACCGCCATGCGAAGGATCACCGCACCGGCTATACCGATCAGAAGGTCCGTTGGCTGGAAACTGAGCCACGGGGAGGAAAGGGCTGCCGTTAAGCCGTCCCCGATGGAAAGTAGCTTGCCAGAGAGGTCAGAACCGGGTGCAAGCCGGAAAGCCTGTGCCAGCTTATCGAAGGGATACACAACCAGAAGATATGGAAGGTTCAGCAAAAACAGTTTTTTCACGTTCATCTCTGCACGCTCCGATCTTTGACCTTTACTTTCTCCCGGTCAATGGTACGGTGTTCCGTTTTCTCTGCCGCCTGTTCCTTCGCCTGGGTCAGTCGATCCCGGATGGAGGGCTTTTCCTCCCGACTCATTTTGCGGCTGGCAAACTCCTGAAATGCCGCTGTGATGGCATCCGCGTCCCGGCTTTTGAAAAAGACCAGGTAACGGGGCTGCGCTGCGGCGGTGTCCTTCTTCAATGCAAAATCCACATGGTATTTCTTCGCCACACGGGAGAAAGCCTTGATATTCTTGTCGCTGATCTCGATATTGGCAAGACCGGCGTTCTGGCTGGCAAGCTGTTTAAGGCTCTGCCTGCCGCGGTAGATTTTTGGCTTCTGGCTTTTCTGGATTTCCTCCAGGAACTTTTTGACGGCCTTTTCAAAGACCTGCTCACTTAGCTTGGCTCCGTCAACAATGAGTGTCACGGCGCCCCGCGTTACTTCCTCCTGCATTTAGCCTCGCCCCCTTTGCCCGTCCCCGTACATATCGTGCTGCACCAGGGAAGAATAGTAGCTGTTGATGGTGGTCGGAGCGTTATACAGCGCCGCCAGAAGGTATTTCTTGATATTGCGGACATAGGTGGTGTTGTCCTTCATGCAGTCCATGACATACTGCACATGGGAACTGTCCAGCTTCATAAACCGGGACTTTACCACCTCCGCCGGATAATCATCTCCGGCAATGCGGATGACTTTGCGGGCAGAACATACGGTATCCACGATCAGTTCCGTGATCTCGTCCAGCATCTCATGGTCAACGCGGTCGCTGTTCTTCCAGAAGTCGTACTCGATATTCTCCAAAATCAGTTCCCGATAGCTTTCTCTGGCTCCCATCCGATCCATTCCCATCCTTGCCCCTGCGGGGGTAGGGGGATTTGATTGGATAGGATTTGATATCTCCGTACTTGATAAATCAGTTCTTGATGGTTCGTTACTTGATCTATCTTTATTTAATTGGGCGGGTTCTTCCTGAACAGGCGTGACCAATGTTGGGTTTGCCTGTACGGGATTTTCCCGTATAGGTTTTTCCTGTGCAGGCGTTGGCTCTTTAGGCTGCTCCAAAATGGTGTACTCAATCGAGCCGAGCTGACCGTTTGCGCCTCTGACGCGCTCACGGATCAGATAGCCGTGTTCCTCCAGCTCCCGGATGCCGCCACTGATACTGTCGATACCGTCCTTGCAGATACGGGAAAGCCCCTTCATGGTGTAGTCCCAGTTCTCCGGCAGGGACAACATGAGGGAAAGAAGCCCCTTTGCTTTCAGCGACAGGGACATATCCCGCAGATGATGGTTTGACATGACCGTGTAATCACGGGTCTTTTCAATACGGAAAACTGCCATCTTCGATACCTCCTTCCTGTGAAGATAAAAGTGTTGATTTCGATGAAAAAAGCCTCCGTTTTGCCTCTCGGATGTGTTCCATAGGAAAACATCCACGCCCGCCTGCTTGCAGCAGTCTGAGAGGGAAAAGCAGAGGCTTTCGCACCCTAAGTGATACAGTTTTGAGACAGGGACAGGTGCGGGTATGAAAAAACGCCATGGGACGGTTGCCTATGGCGTGAAAACAGGAAAAGGGCGCTGATATTTGCATATCAACGCCCTTTGAGCCTGTCAGTATTTGATTGTTTCGACTTCGCACCGTGTTTGCACCATGAAAAACATTGATTTTACTGACTTCTTCAATGTTTTCTTATCTGGTGCTACCATTCGGGGTGCGCTTTTTCAGTTTGCAAACGTTCGGTTTCTCCAAAGCATCCAGCCCAGCAGAAGAACGAGGATGGCCTGCGCGGCGGGCGCGGCCAGCCACACGCCGTTCAGCTGTGCAAACAGCGGCAGAACATACAGGCACAGGGGGCTGACCACCAGTGGGTCGCCAAAAATAAAGATCAGGCTGCGCCGCGTCTGGTGGGTGGCGTAAAAATAAGAGGAAAACAGGCGGACCACGCCCCACAAAGGCAGGGACAGCGCTGCACACACAATGGCGAATTCAGACCCGGCGGCCGTGGCGGCCGAAGCGCCGAACAGCGCGGGGATCTGCCCCCGCAGAACAATCGAACCGGCGCACAGCGCGGTGCTGAACAGCAAAATCAGACGCAGACCACGCACCAGAAGCCGGTGCAGGCCCGCTTCATCGCCCGCGCCGCGGCAATAGCTGCACAGCGGCTGCATGCCCTCGCCGATGCCGGTGAGCAGGGGCTGAAGGCTGCCCAGCAGATAGCTGAGAATGGCATAGGTGGCTACGGCGCTCTGCCCGCCCCACCGCAGGCACTGCCAGTTGTTGAACAAAATCAGAATGCTGGCGGACAGCGACAGCCCGAAGGGGGAAAGCCCCGTTACCACCAGCCGGCGCAGCAGCGGCAGGCTGGGTACAAACTGTGCGGCACGCATGGGGTGCTGCTTTTGAAAGACCAGGCAAACCAGCTGAAATATGGCGCTGAGGAACTGGGCCAGCACCGTGGCCATGGCCGCGCCGCGCATGCCCATGTCCAGCGGCATGATGAACAGCCAGTCCAGAAAAATATTGCACAGCAGCCCCATCACCATACCGGCCATGGCGCTGATCGTGCGGCCCGCACCCCGCAAAAGCGGGTTCAGGCCGCTGTTGAACACCTGTGCGGCGCAGCATAAAACCACGACCTGCACATATTCTTCGGCAGGGGCGTACAGCTGGTCCCGGGCACCCAGCCAGACCAGCAGCGCCGGATAGGTAAACCAGAGAACCACCGTCAAAACCAGACTGGCAATGCCCAGACACAGCAGTGCGTTGCCGCGGGCGCGCAGAGCACGGGCCTCGTCTTTTGCGCCCAGGGCCGAGGCCAGCAGCACGCTTCCGCCCGAACCGAGCCCCAGCCCGGAAGCCTGGATCACCGCCGCGATGGGCCACAGCAGATTGATGGCGGCCAGGCCGGTGTCGCCCATGCGCTGGCCGATGAAAAATCCATCCACAATAATAAAAAATCCAGTCAGCATCTGAGACGCCATGCTGGGAAGTACGTAGCGCCAGAATTTGTTTTGCACAGAGCTCATACCAACCTCCGCCGGTTTTGTCAAAGGGTCCCAAACAGGAACGTTTCCATCATAACACGGCGCCGGGCAAAAATCCACGTCGCGGTTGAAAAAAGTATACAGCCCTGTTAAACTGTAGAAAATGTGTCGGGAGGGGTCGCCATGGAAGTGCTGGTGGAAATCATTCTTTCCCTTCTGGTGGAGGGGTCGGCGGCGGGGGTCACCTCGCGCAAGGTGCCCCGGGCGGTGCGCGTTCTTCTGGGGGCATTTCTGCTTTTGCTGCTGGGCGGCACCGGCGTTTTGCTGCTCTGGTGCGGCGCGGCCATGGACATCGGATGGGGAAAACGCCTGCTGTTCTGGGCCTTGGGCCTTTTGCCGCTGTGGTATCTTGCCCGGCTGGCCCGGGCGCTGGTCAAACGCTGAAAGTGAATTGTCAAACTAAGTGCAACAGGAATTGAGTTCAAAGTCCCATAATTCCCGGGCAGAATGGAAGTTAAGAA